>NZ_CP069396.1:300000-582500 GCF_016887565.1 Archangium violaceum | reverse complement strand
CTTCGGGGCACCGTTTAGAATTGACTGCGGTTTCCGCAATCTGTCTTCTTGGGCTTGCTATTTGGTTTTCAAAGACCGAGTCGCTTGTTGTTGCCGCGACTTTCTGTTACCTTGCGCTTCTCAGCTGCACCCCATTCAACCTCGGGGGCCGCATTCTTTATTTCGAGGCGGCTTTTCTGTCAAGTGGCCGTTGCCACTCCGCTTCACCGCTTCGCCTCGTTGGGAGGTAACATCGCGCCGGAGCGCCTTGTTTCTTCCTTTTGAGGAGGGGCGCGGAACCTACTTCGCTTCCGCATCCCGTGTCAACTCGCTTCGTCGACTCGCTTCTTCCCGCCGATTCGACCTTGTCGCCAGTGCGACTTCCGCCGTTTCGGAGGGAGGCGGCTTCTACCACCACCGCGTCTCGAGTCAACTTGCTTCGTCGACTTCGTATTTCGTCTGTCACTGCTTCGTCCGGGGGACTCCGTCGCCAGTGCGACTTCACCTGTCCGTTCGAGGGGGCGCGGCTTCTACCACCGCCGCGTCGGGAGTCAATCACCTTCGTCGACTCTCTCTTCCCTCCAGCTCGACCTTGTCGCCAGTGCGACTTCCGCCGTTTCGGAGGGAGGCGGCTTCTACCACCGCCGCGTCGAGAGTCAACTCCGCTTCGTCGACTCCTTATTCCGTCTTTCAGATCAGCCAGGGGACTTCGTCGCCGCTGCGATTCCGCCATCCCCGACCGAGAGTGGGGCTACCGCCCCACCATCCATCCAACCCGCCGCTCCCAACCCTTCGCTCGGAGGCCTGCAGCGCCGTTGCGCCAGCCCGTCGTGCGAAGGGAAGCGATACCTAACGCTTTGTTGCCTGGCCGTCAAATGCTCAATCGAGCCGGATGATCCGCGGAAGCAGCTCAGCGTCGGGTTCAGCAGGACAACCCTCGAGAGAACGCGGGCTCTTCCCCACCCAGGAGATTTCCAGCACCGGCTAGCCCTGGCTGGGTTCCTCCTCGCACGCGCCTCGTGACGGCCCTCTTCCGCCGTCACTCCCGTGAGACTGACGCACACGCGGTGTCAATCTCTTCGAGGACATACAAGAAAGCTCACCACTCGCCGGGCAGGCCCACCGCCTGACCCACGGACGTCCGGTGAGCGCTCAGGCGGCCCCTTCCAGCGGGAGCACCGCTGACCCATACACGGGCGCTCCTGCCCGCTACTCCTTCTTGAAGACCACGTAGCCGGCCGAGGGGATGTTCACCTTCGTGATGCCCCCGCTCAGCGTCGCTCCGTAGTTGCCGAAGTTGTTCCCCCCGTACACCGCAGCGTCGCTGTTCAGCACTTCCTTCCATCTCCCCGGCGGCAACGACAGCGGGTAGCCCTCCAGGTTCTTCCGGTTCAGGCTCCCCACCACGAGGTACTCCTCGCGCCCCGCCTTGCGCGTGAAGGCCACCACCGAGTCCTCGTCGTGCGTGTACACCCGGTGCACCTCCGCGTCCGCCCGGAAGGCCGGGCTCGAGCGGCGCAGCGAGATCGCATCCCGGTAGAAGTGGAAGCTCTGCCGACGAGTGATGTCCAGCATCGCCTCCGTCCTCCGCTCCGCCGGCATCGCCGCCAGGCTCTCGAAGACCTTCCGGTCCTCTGGCGACAGGCCCTGGTACTCCCCGTCCTTCACCCGCGCCTCCGGTGCCACCGTGAAGAGGCGCTCGTAGCTCGCCTTTCGCGCGTCGTTGAACGTCACCTTGTCCCAGTCCCAGTCCTTCCCCAGCGACTCCCAGCTCCAATCGCTGTCCCACGTGGACGGGTTGCCCCACCGGAAGTCGTTCTGCGCTCCGAACTCGTCCCCCTGGAAGAACATCGGGATGCCCGGGCCCGCCATCCCCATTCCCCCAACGAACCGCGCCGCGCTCCTGGACCACTGGTCCGGGAAGTCCGTCGGCCGCTCCCCTTCCGCCGTGTTCATCGTCCGCTGCGCGTTCCCCACCTCGTCATGATTCGAGATGATGGTCAGCGCCTTCTTCCACCCATCCAGCCCTCGCGGGTTCGTCATCATCGACATGAACGCGTCCATGTCCGTCTTCCACCCGCGCGCCGCCGCCTGGATCAACCCCGGCTTCCCATTGTCATTCACCAGCCGGTGCTGGAACTCCGTGTACCACTGCGCGTCGAAGCCCCCTCCCGTGCCGTCCTTCTGCACCGGCCTCGAGATGCTCGGGTCGTAGTCGAACTGCTCCGCCACCGTCCACGCGTCCGGGTTGAAGAAGTGCACCTGACGGTTGATCTCCCGCAGCAGCTCCCACCCGTCCTTCCCCCCTGTTCCCTTGATGGGCTCGGTGAAGTCGAAGCGCAGCCCGTCGAAGTGCAGTTCCTGCACCTGCGCCACCGCGTGGTCCACGAAGAACTGCCTCACCTTCGGGTTCCAATAGGCCGGCACCGCTCCCCACGGCGTGTCCCGCTGCTCGAACTTCCCCGGCTCCTTCGACCAGTTGAAGTACGGGTTCTCCGCTCCCCCCAGGTTCCACAGCCCGTTGTAGTCCCCGTGCACGTGGTTGTAGACCACGTCCGAGATGACGTTCAGCCCCTGTCCGTGAGCCTCGTCGATGAAGCGCTTCAGCGCCTCCGTCCCGCTCACCCACCTGCCGTCATTGTCCTCGAAGCCCAACGCGCTCTCCACCGCCAGGCTGTTCACCCCCAGGTAGCCCCAGTTCCGGCTCCCCTCCACCTCATTCACCGGCAACAGCTCCAGCGTCGTCACCCCCAGCTTCTTGAAGTAGTCCAGCCTCGCCCCCACGTCCTCCAGCGTCGAACGGTCCCCGTTCCCCGCCTCGCCCAGGAAGCTCCCCACGTGCAGCTGGTACACCACCCACCTGCTCGGGTCCTTCTCCCTCGGCGCTCCATCGTTCTTCCACGTGTAGCTCGCTGGATCCGTGATGACCGAGCCACGGAACGTCACCCCACTCCCCTCCGTGATGACGTCGCTCCAGGGATCGTTGTGCGGTGACATCAGGCGCTCCCCATCGCTCAGCCGCCCATCCCTGTTCCCGTCATCCCGCAGCCGCAGCTCGCCCTTCGCGTCCCGCTCGTAGACCTGAAGCTCGTAGCGCAACCCCACCAGCTTCCTCGGGTCGTTCACCAGCGCCGTCCACGCCCCCTCATGATTCGTCATCCGGATGCGTCCATCCGGCTCGACGCTCCTCGCCCAGAAGTCGTTGAACTTCCCATCACGCAGCTTGTCCACCAGCGAGGCGTCGAAGTCCCCCAACCGCTTCCGCAGCTCCTCCCCGGTCAGCCGCCGGCCACTCTCGTCCTTCAACACCAGGTACGCGACGTGCCCGTCCTCCTCGTCGTCGATGTCGAAGCGCATCAGCTCGACGTTGTCCGGCGCGTAGCGGTTCACCTCCTTGCCCGTCTTCGCGTCCAGGTACATCCGCGACAGGCCTCGCTGCTCGCCCATCATCTCCCACGCATACGGGTCTGGCCGCTCGCTCGTCGCCCCCGCCGAGTCCACCACCTCGTAGACGTACGACTTGCCCACCAGCTCCTTCCACCCGCCCTTCACCCTCGCGGACCAGTTGCCCTCCTCCTCCCGCTCCATCGGGAAGCGCCGCACCCGCCCCTCGGGGTCCGTCACCTTCACCTGTACGCCCCTCGCGTTCGGCGCCCAGAGCTTGAACGTGGCGTCCGCCCCAGAACGTCTCGCCCCCATCTCGTGGTACGTCGTCGGCGCGTACGTGCTCGTGGGCTTCTTCAAGTCCAGCTTCAGGTTGCCCTCGCCCATCACCGCCCACTGGCCCTTGCCCGCGGGGCCGTCCGCCATGACTCCCCACTCCCAGTCGTGCGGCTGGCCGTCGTCCAGCACGTCCACCGTCACCGCCCACCTGCCGTCTCCCAAGGACTTCATCGGGAGCGGGCGCTCGCTCCACTGCGCGCTATAGCGGCCCGTCGTGTCCCAGCTGCCCTTCACCTGAAGGTTCGTGAGCTCGCCGTGCGGTCCCGCGTCATAGACCAGCGTGACCGAGCGCTTCACCGCAGCGCCCGCCGCGAGCACGTTCTTGTTCGCGCCAGGAGTCTCGTTCTCCTCGCGGCTGCTCGCGCGGGTCTCGCTCCTCGAACCGGGCCTCGTACCCTTCGGCGGGTCGTTGATGCTGGAAGTGCTCATGATCGTCTCCTCCGGCGCTTCAGGCCCGGCACAAGGGGGACCCCTCGCGTCTCGGGTCACCCTTGATCAGAGTCTCTTCCAGTCAGAAGTGATGCGGTGCTCGGCTCACCCGCTCCATCGCCCCCACTGTGGGCTTTCGTTCATCTCTCACCCCCAGCCCGGCCCCTCCGAGCTCGCCGAGTGCCCTTCATCCAACCCCTTGAAGTCTCCCCTCCGCACCCGAAGCGCGAGCTTCTCCGCCTCGATTTCACCTCTCGTGCGGCACCGCAACAGGCGCAACAGCGAGACCGGTGGGCACCACCCCGTCAGCCCGTACTGCAGCAACAAGCCCGCCACCACTCCCGGCAACACCAGCCACTTCCGGTCCCTCGTCGCCCCCAACACCAGCCCCACCAACGACCACGCCGCCGCGTTCACCTGCAACGACCGCTCGAGGTCCCACTCGCGATCCAGTTCCTCCAACCGCTCCTCCACCTCGTCCAGCGGACGGCTCGCATAGCGGGCCATGCGCTCGCGTGCCTCCCGCAGGATTTCCTCGTTGGCCCTCTCCGGTCCGTGGCGGCGCACCCGGTCGTACCGGGGCTCGAGGAGCTGCTCCAGCCTGGCATCCATGCCGTAACCTCCCTGAGGAACATGGGCGTCCCGCCGGAAGGTGGTACCTCGCGCAGACCGCGCCAAGGCGACCCCGGGCACGAGAGTCTCCCCGGCCCAAAAGACGAGCGGGCCACGGGAGTGACTCCCCGCGACCCGCTCGGACTTCAACGCTCCGCGACGACGCTCTGGCTACCGACGACCCTTCACTTCGTCATCGGCGTCCTTGATGACCCGCTTCGCGTCCTCGATCTTCTCCTTCACGTTGCCCTTGAGGGTGTCCTTCTTCCCCTCGGCCTCCAGCTCACGGTCTCCCGTGGCCACGCCCGCCGTCTCCTTCACCTTCCCCTTCAGCTTGTCCGTCCACTCACCCATGGCGTGCCTCCTTGTGTCCCTGTCCAATCACCGACACGCCAGAAGCTAGGTACGGGGGTAACCACAAACACCCATCGAGGGCTCGTCCGCATGAGTGCCCTCCATCCATCACTCCAGCACCTGGGAGCCTTCCGCATCCAGCCGTCGTCCCTAGCGTCGCTCCTCATGCTCACGACGCTCCCTCGCCCTCCTCTTCGCTGGTTGCCGCTGCTCCTCACGCTCGCCTGCTCGTCCAGCTCCGCTCCGTCCTCGGTGCGCGAGTCCCCGAACACTCCCGGACAGGAGGCGCGCGTCCCCACGCCCCAGGTCCCTCCCACCCAGGCCCAGGTCCGCGCCGTCTCCGCGGAGAACAACCTCGTCCGCCCCGCCAGACGAGACTTCAACGACGAGCGCCTGCGCCAGCTCTCCGTGCGCCCCGGCTTCAGCATCAACGTCTTCGCCCAGGGCCTCACCAACCCGCGCGTCCTCGCCGTCCGCCCCGATGGCACCGTCTACGTCACCGAGCGCGAGGCCGGCCGCGTCACCCTCCTGCGCGACACCAACGGCGATGGGCGCGCCGACCAGCAGACCCCCGCCCTCACCGGGCTCGGTCAGAAGGACAGCGGCGTGCACGGGCTCGCGCTGCGCGGCAACCAGCTCTACCTCGTCACCGTCAAGCAGCTCTACGTCGCGGACATCCGTCCCGATGGCACACTCGCCACGCCTCGCGAGCTCACCGGCGACCTGCCGGATGGCGGCCAGCACGGCAACCGCACCCTGGCCTTCGGCCCCGATGGCAGGCTCTACCTCTCCGTCGGCAGCACCTGCAACGCCTGCGCGGAGACGGACCCCGAGCACGCCACCCTGCTGCGCGTCGACCCCACCACCGGCGCCCGCTCCGTCTTCGCCAAAGGTCTGCGCAACACCATCGGCTTCGCCTGGCACCCCGCCACCGGCCAGCTCTGGGGCATGGACCACGGCTCCGACAGCCGCGGCGATGACTTCCCTCCCGAGGAGCTCAACCGCCTCGAAGAGGGCGGCGACTACGGCTGGCCCTTCTGCGCCGGCAAGCAGGAGGTGGACCCCTTCGTCTCCGCCGAGCCTCCCAATGACCTGGCGCGTCCCGACTACTGCGCTCGCACCAAGCCGTCCACGCTCGAGTACCAGGGCCACTCGGCGCCCATGACGCTCACCTTCTACACGGGCTCCCAGTTCCCCGCCGAGTTCCGCAACGACGCCTTCCTCGCCCTGCGCGGCTCGTGGAATCGCAACCCGCCCACCGGCTACAAGCTCGTGCGCATCCGCTTCGACCCGCAGGGCAACCCGCTCGCCTTCGAGGACTTCGTCTCCGGCTGGCTCCTCGAGGACGGCCGCGCCCACTTCGGACGACTCGTCGGCACCGCCGTGGCCACCGATGGCTCACTGCTCGTCACCGACGACACCAACGGCATCATCTACCGCATCGCCTATACCGGCGGCTGAGCTCCACCGGCGGCGCAGTGAGCGGAACGGGCCTCGATGCGCCGCAACGGCGCTCCGGCCAGCGCGAGCGGCCCCCTGAATCCATCAAGGCCCGCTCCACTCGACCGCGAACATACGCCAGCCTCGAGGTTAAAAATACGCCAGGCCCGACGGACGGGAAGCCCGACACCTCCCGCCCGCCAGGCCCGCGCCTCCTTACCCCAAGGAGTCCTTTGGACGATCTCAGCCGCAGATCGTCTCGAGCATGATGCGGCACACCTCGTACGGGTCGCAGTTGGCCGCCGGACGACGGTCCTCGAAGTAGCCCTTGCCGTCGTTCGCCGTCCCCAGCGGGATGCGGATGGACGAGCCACGGTCGCTGACGCCGTACCGGAACACGTTGATCGGCGCCGTCTCGTGCAGGCCCGTCAGGCGCTCCGTGTTGTGCGCGCCGTACACCTGGATGTGCGCCTCGTGCCGCGCGCGCAGCTTCTCGCACGCCGCCTCGATGACCTTGATGCCGCCCGCCTCACGCATCGCCTTCGTGCTGACGTTGGTGTGGCAGCCCGTCCCGTTCCAGTCACCCTTCACCGGCTTCGGGTGCAGCGTCGCGCTGATGCCGTACTCCTCGCCCATCCGGTACAGCAGCCAGCGCGCCAGCCACAGCTCGTCCGCCATCTCCAGCGGAGAGAGGGGGCCAATCTGGAACTCCCACTGCGCGGGCATCACCTCGGCGTTCGTGCCGCACAGCTTGATGCCCGCGCGCAGACACGCCTCGGCGTGCGACTCCACCAGCTTGCGGCCGAACACCTCGTCACTGCCCACGCCACAGTAGTAGCCACCCTGCGGCGCCGGGAAACCCTTGTCCGGCCAGCCCAGCGGACGGTTGCCCTCGAAGAGCGTGTACTCCTGCTCCATGCCGAACCACGTGTCCTCGGACGCGTGCTTCTCCGCTACCGCGCGCAGCGGCGCCCGCGTGTTGCTCCAGTGCGGGCTGCCATCCGGATTCATCACCTCGCACAGCACCAGGATGTCCGACGTCCCCGGCCGCAGCGGGTTCGGGATGTAGCGCACCGGCCTCAGCAGCAGATCGCTCTTCTTGCCCTCGGCCTGATAGGTGCTGGAACCGTCGAAGCTCCAGTCCGGCAACTCGGAGACGCTCCGGACCTCCCCCTCCAACACCTTCATCTTCGACCGCAGCTTCGCCGTCGGCTTCTGCCCGTCGATCCAGATGTACTCCGCCATCACCTTACGCATTCAACTTCCTCCACATGTGCCTCTACAGAGAGAGGTCGGGTCTCTCGGCGGTCCTGGCGGACCGCCTGTCTCGCCGACTCTCTTTTGCAGATGCGGTGCCAACGGCCTCGCCCGGCGGAGGGCTCGACGGAAACCCTCGAAATGAGGGGGACCCGGCCTCGCGGGCCCCTCGGAGGGCCTCTCGAAGCTCCGACAATTTTGTAGGATATGCGCGTGCTTCCCACGAAATTGTAGGAAGTGCCCCGTCGTTCCGAGGGAAGAGGGACGGGCTCCCACCGCTCGCGCCCCCCGGATGATGGAAAGACGACGGATGCCACCCCTCCAAGCGCCGGGTCCTGGACACCTTCCGGTGGGCCCGCTCTCAGGACTCACGACAACCCCACCTACAATTTCGTAGCTCTTTGGCCCGAAGCCGACAAAATTGTCGGAACCGCTCCGAGCCCCCTCGGAGACCCGTTCCGCAGGAGCAACACACGATGGCGAAGCGAGCAGACGAGCAGCAGGGCCGGCAGCCTCCCGCCCTGGCCAGCCTCCTGGAGGTCAGCCAGGCCCTGGCCGGCGCCAACGATCTCAAGGCGGCCCTCCACCGTGTGCTGGAGCGGCTCGAGCGCTACCACGGCGTCGTGCGCGGTACCGTGACACTGAAGGATCCCAACGCCGACGACCTCTACATCGAGGCCTCCATCGGTTTGAGCGCCGAGGGTCGCAAGGCCCGCTACCGGCTCGGCGAGGGCATCACCGGCCGCGTCGTCCAGAGCGCCAGGCCCATCGTCGTCCCGGAGATCAGCCGCGAGCCTCTCTTCCTCCACCGCGCCTTCCGCGGCCGCAAGGACGGTGGCCCGGAGTCCTCCTTCATCTGCGTCCCCATCCTCCTGCACCGCAAGCCCGTCGGCGCCCTCGGCGTGGACCTGCTCTTCGACAAGGACCGCGACTACGAGGAGGAGACCCGCCTCTTCAGCGTCATCGCCTCCATGATCGGCCAGGCCCTCGCCGCCCACCGCCTCCTGGAGGATGAGCGCAAGAAGCTGCTCGAGGAGAACACCACCCTGCGCCAGGAGCTCCGCGAGCGCTACGACTTCTCCAACATCATCGGCACCAGCGGCCCCATGCGCCAGGTGTACGAGCAGATCCACCAGGTCGCTCGCACCACCACCACCGTCCTCATCCGCGGCGAGTCCGGCACCGGCAAGGAGCTCATCGCCCACGCCCTCCACTACAACTCCACCCGCGCCAAGAAGCCCTTCATCCGCGTCAACTGCGCCGCCCTCCCCGAAACCCTCATCGAGTCCGAGCTCTTCGGCTACGAAAAGGGCGCCTTCACCGGCGCCCAGGCCCGCAAGCGCGGCCGCTTCGAGCTCGCCGAGGGCGGCACCCTCTTCCTCGATGAGATCGGCGAGGTCAACCCCACCACCCAGGTGAAGCTCCTCCGCGTCCTCCAGGAGCGTGAGTTCGAACGCGTCGGCGGCACCGAAACCCTCAAGGCCAACGTCCGCCTCATCGCCGCCACCAACAAGGACCTCGAAACCGCCATCTCCGAGAAGTCCTTCCGCGAGGACCTCTACTACCGCCTCAACGTCTTCACCCTCTTCATCCCCCCCCTGCGCGAGCGCAAGTCAGACCTCCTCCTCCTCGCCGACCACTTCGTCGCCAAGTACTCCCGCGAGCACGGCAAGAACATCCGCCGCATCTCCACCCCCGCCATCGACATGCTCGTCAGCTACCACTGGCCCGGTAACGTCCGCGAGCTCGAGAACATCATCGAACGCGCCGTCCTCGTCTGCGATGGCAATGCCATCCACGGTCATCACCTCCCGCCTACGTTGCAGACCGCCGAGGCCTCCGAGACCGTTACCAGTACCTCCCTCACCGACGCCGTTCAGCAGTTCGAAAAGGATTTGATCGCCGATGCCTTGAAGACCACCCGCGGCAATCGCGCCAAGGCCGCTCGGCTCCTTCGCACCACTGAACGCATCGTCAATTACAAGGTCTCCAAGTACGAGATCGATTGCTCTCGGTTCCGCTCGTAGGGAACGGAGATGCGGCTCGTGACTCGGGTGAAACCCGGGTTCTCTCTATACCCTCACCCCGTCCCTCTCCCAGAGGGAGAGGGGTTGTGTTGGGGTTGTGTTGGGTACGGCGCCCTCAGTTGTTTCTTGCTCGCTCCAGCGCCCGCTCGACTTCCCTTTCCAGCTCGTCCTCCCCTCCACCCCTCGGCTCCGCCTTTCCCTCTCTCGGCGCCAACCACGGCTGTCTCAGCTGCTCGCTCGTCTCCACCGCCAGCCTCGTCGCCCTCTCCGTCAGCTTCAGGATTCCCTGCGCATCCACCACGTTCGTCGGATCCAACTGGTCCAACGGTGTCTGCTCCAGTCTCCCCAGCGACATCCTCTCCAGCTTGAACCCCAGCAGCTCGTCCCCCACCTCCACCCTCACGTGGTCGATGAACAGGCCACGGTCCGCCAGCAGCTCATCGAAGTTGAACGTGCTCGCCGAGTTCGCCAGCGCGCAGGCGAATCTCTCCTCCAGCAACGCCTGCACCTCCTCCGAACGGTTCGCCCTCGCACACCCCACCTCCCTCGCCACCCTCAACACGTCCTCCGGATTCCTCTCCACCTTCACCAGGAACGTCGCCCTCACATCCACTCGAATCCCGTCCCGGCACGACAGCCCCTGCCCTCCCCTCCTCTCCACCACCACCTTCCTCACCGACAGGTCCAACACCTCCGCACGATCCACCATCGGCCACACCACCGCTCCCCCAAAGCTCACCCGCGTCGGCCTCGCACCTCGTTCGATGACCAGCGCCTCCCCTGGCCCCACCCGGCGATAGCCCATCCTCATCGCCACCGCGCAACACACCCCACCGGCCACTACCGCACCGGCAATCGCAAACAGCACCGGAGTCTCCACGTGGGCTCGGCTCCTGGAACGAGGGAGTCCCAACTCCACCACGCCCCGCTCCCCTCGCGCCAGGGCAGCCCTTCTCTCCCCTGGTGTAGCCTGTTCACCATGCGTCCTATCGACATCTGCTCCGCCGTGCTCGTCTCCACTGGCAACCGCGCCCTCCGCGAGCCATCGAAGACCCGCTGGGATGCCGTCGAGGAACTCATGGGCCTCCGTCTCCGCTACCACAGCCCCTTCGAATCCCGCGTCACCCTCGTGGACCCCGGCGGCGAACACCTCTCCTTCGAAGAGTGGTTGGAAAACCGCCCCTCCCCCTCCGCCCGCCTCTGGCTCGCACCCTTTCCCCCAGGCGGCGCCTCCGACCCTACCCTGGCCAGCCTCGACCCCGAGCTCCGCGACGCCATCGGCAACGGCAGCCTCGGGTTCCTCCTCTACTCGGATGGTCAGCGCATCGAGCGCTTCGTCCCCCGCGAGGTGCAGCCCCTCCTCCATGACATCGCCGGACCCCAGCTCCACGCCTTCATCCTGAGCCGCAAGAACGCCTCCGGCCTCACCGAGCTCCTCGCCCGCGAGCTCAACCTCGGACTCGAGAGTCTCGAGGCATACCTCTCCGCCCGCTCTCCCCACGAGATGCAGGACATCGTCGAGCGCTTCATGTCCACTGGCGCCATGGTCGAGTACGCCTCCTCCGGCGAGGCCCCTCCAGACCCTTCCGACGTGGAGAGCTGGAACGCCTTCTTCTCCCCCTCTCCCGGCACCTCCAGCCTCTCCTTCGAATTCCTCTACGCCGGCTCCGGCTCCGAACAGGACCTCGAGCTCGACCTCGCCTCCGCCCGCGAATCCCTCACCAACGCCCTCGAGGCCATGCGGGACTTCTCCCAGAAGCAGGGCCTCCGCTCCTGGTCCAAGCTCTTCCGCCGCGCCCTCCTCCGCCTCTCCCTCGAACCCCAACCCCTCGAGGACCTCTCCGAGCTCCTCCTCCTCAACGGGCTCCCCTCCCCCTCCATCCAACTCGCCCTCTGCGCCGCCGCCTCCGATGTCTTCGGCGGCATCGGCGCCTGGAACGACCTGGACTTCCCTGGAGAGGCCGGCGACACCTACCGCTCCCTCTCCGCTCGCCTCCTGTCCGCACTCCGCACCGCCCTGCGCGCCAGTCTCAACAGCTCCGCCCTTTGAGCCTCGGGGCCTTCGACGCTCGGGAACACGGGGCTGAACACGGGGCTGTATACCCTCACCCCGACCCTCTCCCAGGGGGAGAGGGAGTGGTTTTGGAGTGGGGGTTGGGGGGTTGGGGGGTTGGGGTTGGCGCTGGCTACTCCTTCTTCGCTTCCTTCCTCCGACTCATCACCTTCTGCAGCTTCTTCATCTTCTCCAGGATCAGGCCTCTCTTCAGGTTCGACAGGTGATCCACGAACACGTGCCCGTCCAGGTGATCGATCTCGTGCTGCAGCACGTGCGCCAACCGACCCTCCGCCTCCAGCTCGTGCCACTCCCCCGCTCGGTCCTGGTACTTCACCTTCACCTTGTGGAACCGCGGCGTCTTCTCGTACTGGTCCGGCACCGACAGGCACCCCTCCTCCAACGTCACCGGCCCCGATTTCTCCAAAATCTGCGGGTTGATGATCTCGAAGAACGTCCCGTCCTCCCTCCCCACCCACGAACACCTCAGCGACACCCCCACCTGGTTCGCCGCGATCCCGATCCCCTCCGCCTCCTTCATCGACTCGAACATCTCCTCCAATAACTTCGTGAGCGTGTCCCCGAAGTCCGTCACCGGCTTCGTCTGCGTGGTCAGCACCTTGTTGGGCCAGATGACGATGTCGCGAGCCATACCGTTTCTCTTTCTCCCTGCGTGTTCGCGCGTGAAGGTCCCTTCTACACCGGGCACGCCCCCGCGCGAGCCCCCGTGTGCGCCTCCTGTTTCCGCCTCGACTCCCAGAGATAGCGCACACGCGGCGTCCGTCTGTTACACACGCCCCATGCACCCTCACGCCCAACTCCTCACCGACTTCTACTCCGCCTTCCAACGCCGCGACTCCCAGGCCATGGCCGCCTGCTACCACCCCGACGCCGAGTTCTCCGACCCCGCCTTCCCCGGCCTCCGCGGCGCCCAGGTCTCCTCCATGTGGAAGATGCTCTGCGAGCGCGGCAAGGACCTCGAGCTCTCCTTCCGCGACGTCCAGGCCGATGACCGCACCGGCCGCGCCCATTGGGATGCCCGCTATACCTTCAGCGGCACCGGCCGGAAGGTCCTCAACCGCATCGACGCCGAGTTCGAATTCAAGGACGGAAAGATCCTCCGCCACACCGACCGGTTCGACTTCTGGACCTGGTCCCGCCAATCCCTCGGCCCCGTCGGACTCCTGCTCGGGTGGTCTCCCTTCCTGCGCAACAAGGTCCAGGCCCAGGCCCGCGCCTCCCTCGTCAAGTACATGCAGGAGCGCGGCATCACCTCGGCCTGAGGGCGCTGTCAGGCATGCTCGGGAGACACCGACGTCTCCCGTTTTTCGCTCGGGCCCTCCACCGGCAGCTCGAGCGTGAAGGTCGCTCCCCGACCCGGCCCCTCGCTCGTGCACGACAGGTGCCCGCTCATCTCCTCGGCCGAGAGCGCGCTGATGTGCAGCCCGAAGCCGTGCCCCGTCTTCTTCGTCGTGAAGCCCTGCGAGAAGAGGCGCGTCAGGTTCTCCGACGCGATGCCCAGGCCATTGTCGGCCACCTCGATGATGAGCCGTTCTCCTCCCTCACTCAGCCGGATGCGGATGGTCAGACGCTTGTCCGGATTGCCGCTCTCCAGCAGCGAGTCCCTCGCGTTGCTCAGCAGGTTGATGAGAATCTGCAACAACTTGTGCCGATCCACGAAGATGGGAGGCACCTCGCCGTACTCCCGCTCGATGTGGATGCCCTTGCGCTCGAACGACGCGGCGTTCAGGCGCAGCGCCTCCTCGATGAGCTGAGGCACCGGCAGCCGCTCCACCACCCCCGCGGCTCGCGCGTTCTGCTGCTGCATACTCACGATGGACTTGATGTGCTCGACACTCTCCATCAGTGAGTTCAGCTCCTTGCGCATCAGCTCCCGCTCCTTCTCCAGCTCCTCCGACAGGGTGATGAGGTAGCTGGGGAGCGTCAGACCGCGCGAATCCGTGGTGAGGAAGGTGCTGAAGTCCGTGGAGTGCTCGCGCAGCAGGCTCGCGGTCTTGTGCAGGCCAGACACCCGCGAGTGACGCAACTGGTCGTTCAGCAGCCCCGCCGAGATGTTGACGCTGTTGAGCGTGTTCCCCACGTTGTGCAGCACCCCCGTGGCCACTTCCGCCATGCCCGCGTAGCGGGAGACGTCCACCAGGTTGCGGTGCATCTCGCCCAGCCGGGTCTCCACCAGCTTGCGCGCCGTGATGTCCTTGCTGAAGATCGTCATCCCCGTCACCTGCCCGTCCTCGCCGATGATGGGGCTCATGGAGACATCCAGGACGATACGCACGTCCCCCTGCGTGTAATCCTCCTCGAACCGCACGCGCTGCCCCGCCAGGCACTTGTCCAACATCGGATCCCACCGCGCCTGCACCTCCGGAGAATTCGGATAATAGAGCCGCTGCCCGGGGACGAGCTCCTTCCCCTGGAACATGAGGTAGGTCCGGCGCAGCGCCGCATTGGCGGTGATGACGCGCTTGTGCGTGTCGAGCGAGCACACCAGGTCCTCGGTGCTGTCGACGAGGGTGCTCAGCTTGCCTTCACTCTCGCGCAGGGTCTTCAGCGTCCGCTCGAGCGCTTCCTGGGCCGCGGCATTCGAGGAACTGTTCAGCGCGCTCATCACCCACACGCCCAGCAGGGAGACCGCCGCGGTGACGTGCATCACCGTCAACTCATGCAGGGGGATGGCGCTGTTGTAGATGGGGAGCTGCGCCCGGTAATAGGGATGGACAAACCCCACGGCCACGAAGAGAAAGAGCGTGATGAGCAGGCCCAGGCGTGGCCCCAGCAGGTACACCGCACAGCAGGGGATCAGCATGGACACGGCGTGGAAGCCCCCCTCGGGGTGGCTGCTCAAGAAGACGGCCGACAGGTGTCCCACCGACACGCTCATGCACAGGATCACCGCCGGAAGGGTGAGAGTGCGGGCCCTGCGCGCCTGCAGCAACGTCACGACGTAGTACACGACCGTGACGAGCGTGGAGGCCTCGGAGCGCGTGAATGGCACGGCCAGCAGGTACAGGACCGAGAACGTGAGCGAGAACAGGGTGGCGCCGATCAGCACCCGATGGCGGAGGAGCTGGGTGGGAGGCGCCTTTCGCAGGTGCTCCGACAGGAACCAGTCCAGCAGGGGCGTGAGCCAGGCGTGCGGCCTTCGCCGGCCGCCGTCCGGCTCCGGCGGATTCGCTGCCCCAGGTGCTACGCTCCTCGGCTCAGATATGCTCGTCATCCACGTGCCTCCCCAACCAGGGGAGGACCCCAGTCACGAGAACGTTCCAGGGCAAGTCTGATCAAAAGCGGCGGAGGTTTGAAGTGACGGGAGACCCGCCGGGGCGGCGGGCGGTCGCCAGTGAAGCCCCTATCCTCCCGGAGTACGAGAGTCGAGCCAGTGAAGCAGCTCGGCATCGAACAGGCGGCTCTCCTCGAGCTGCGGCGTGTGACCGCTCCTGTCGAACACCCTCACCGTCAGGTCACGGAAGTGCTCCCTGTAGGGGGCCCAGGCCGAGTAGGGCGCCACCAGGTAGTCGAACCGTCCCATGGCCAGGAAGACGGGGAGGTCGAGCGCGTCCAGCCCCTTCGTGATGTCGATGTCCCGGAAGACCTCGCCAAACACGTGGTCGAACATCGTCATGTTGACGTGGACGCCCTTCCACAACTCCGTGGCGTCGAACTCGGGGTCGTACCAGCTCCGGGCCCCCATCCGCAGACAGTAGGTGATGAAGCGCCTCTCCGGTGCCGCGGCGATCTCCCCGGGAAGCAGCTTCAGGTCCCTCTCCTGCTTCGCCTTCCGCTCGGGGCAGACCGCTTCCTCCCAATACTGCTCCTTCAACTGATTATGGGCGGCGCCGTGACTCGGGCCCGTGCAGATCATCACGACGTGCGAGACATGCCGCGGATACTTCTTGGCGTACTCCAGCGCCATGTACCCGTGCCCGGAGTGGCCGATGATGATGACCTCGTCGAGCCCCAGGTGCTCCCTCACCCGCTCCACATCGGCGAGCAGGAGGTCCAGGGCATACTCCGACGCCGGCTCCTCCTTCGAGGAATGGGCGAAGCCCCGATGATCGACGAAGACGAGCCGCAGGGACCGCCGCAGCTCGTCCGAGAAGGTCCTCGGGTAGTAGAGCGCGCTGCCAATCACGATCGCCGGCCTGCCACTTCCTTCCATGGAGTAGTGGAGCTCGAAGCTTCCGGAACGAACCGTTCCGCGCTCCACCCCGCCCCCGGGACTTTCGAGTCTGGACATGACATTCACCTCGAGCTGCGTTGTCTGGCCGGTGCGACGTTCCAGCATGTCCCGGCCTGACAACCGCTCCTATTCCGTTGGCGATCCTCGCACCTGTCGTGAGAACTTCGCCGCGTATCCGCGTAAACGCGGGAAAGCGAGGATTCGATGTACAGCAGCACATGGAGATGGACGAGCAGGGTGCTGGGAGTCTGGCTCGGAGTCTGGCTGGCGGCCGGCTGCGGACAGTCGCCGGGGGTCACGGAGGAGCAAGGCTCACGGAGCGCGCCCGTGCGGGCCTGGTCGGCGCAGGCACGGCTCGCCACGTCGACGGACCACTCCCTGGCCGTACGCCCGGACGGCACCGTCTGGGCCTCGGGCTACAACATCTCCGGCCAGCTGGGCGATGGCACCACGACGACTCGTTACACGCCGGTGCAGGTGACCGGCCTGAGCGGTGCCGTGGCCGTGGCCGCGGGCGCCAACCACTCGCTGGCCGTGCGCTACGACGGCACCGTGTGGGCCTGGGGCGAGAACGCCCAGGGCGAGCTGGGGTATGGCGCCCCGAACTGGCAGTCCCAACCGATGCAGGTGCCAGGACTGAGCAGCATCGTCGCCATCGCCGCGGGCCGGAGTCACTCGCTGGCCCTGCGCTCCGATGGCACCGTGTGGGTCTGGGGCTCCAACGCGTACGGCCAGCTGGGCGATGGCACCACGACGACTCGTTACACGCCGGTGCAGGTGCCGGGCCTGAGCGGCGTCGTCGCCATCTCCGGTGGCAGGTACCACTCGCTGGCCGTGCGCTCCAACGGCACCGTGTGGGCCTGGGGCTCCAACTCGGATGGCCAGCTGGGCGATGGCACCACCACCCAGCGCCTCGCGCCGGTACAGGTCCAGGGCTTGAGCGGCGCCACCGACGTGTCCGCGGGCTCCTACCACTCCCTGGCCGTACGCTCCGACGGCACCGTGTGGGCCTGGGGCAGCAACTCCTGGGGTTTGCTGGGTGATGGAACCGGGCTCAAGCGCCTCACGCCGGTGCAGGTGCCAGGGCAGAGCGGAGTCATCGCCGTGTCCGCGAGCCCCAACCACTCCCTGGCCGTGCACTCCGACGGCACCGTGTGGGCCTGGGGCGACAACATGTACGGCGAGTTGGGAGATGGCACCCGGTACACGCGCACCACGCCCGTGCAGGTCCTGGAGTTGAGTGGGGCCCAGGCCGTGGCCGCGGGCATGTACCACTCGTTGGCGGTGTGCGCCGACGGCTCCCTGTGGGCCTGGGGCGGCAACGGAGGCGGCGTGCGTGGAGACGGGAGCAGGTCCTATCGCTCCTCGCCCCTGCAGGTGCCCGCCCTGAGTGGAGTCAAGACCGTGGCCGCCGGCAACGAGTACTCGCTGGCCATGCGCTCCGATGGCTCCCTGGCGGCCTGGGGAAACAACTCCTGGGGTCAGCTGGGCGATGGCACCCAGATCAACCGCTCCGCGCCGGTGCAGGTGCCAGGGATGAGTGGAGCCGTCGCCAGCGCCACGGGCTCCTCCCATTCCCTGGCGATGCGCTACGACGGCACCGTGTGGGCCTGGGGCTACAACTCCGATGGTGCGCTGGGTGACGGCACCCAGCTCAACCGCTCCGCGCCGGTGCAGGTGACAGGGCTCAGCGGCATCGTCGCCATCGCCGCCGGCTCCTTCCATTCCCTGGCGGTTCGTTTCGACGGCACCGTGTGGGCCTGGGGCGACAACGCGTACGGCCAGTTGGGAGACGGCACCAACACCCGCCGCTCCACCCCCGTGCAGGTGCCAGGACTCAGCGATGTCGTCGCCGTGTCCGCCGGCTACTACCACTCGCTGGCCCTGCGCTCCGACGGCACCGTGTGGGCCTGGGGCGACAACTCCTCCGGCCAGCTGGGCAACGGCACCACCACCAGCCGCTCCACCCCCGCGCAGGTGTCAGGACTCAGTGGAGTCAGCTCCGTGGCCGCGGGCGCCAACCACTCCCTGGCCGTGCGCTCTGGCGGCACCGTGTGGGCCTGGGGCTCCAACGCGTACGCCCAGCTGGGCGATGGCACCACCACCCGCCGCTCCACCCCCGTGCAGGTCCAGGCGCTGAGCGGAATCGTCTCCGTGGCCGCGGGCAGCACCCACTCCCTGGCGGCGCACTCGGACGGCACCGCGTGGGCCTGGGGCGCCAACAACGAGCGGCAGTTGGGAACCACGGACGTCTCGGGCAACTACTCCACGCCCGCGCGCGTGCCGGGGTTGAGCGGAGTGGCGACCGTGGCCGCCGGCGTCAACCACTCGATGGCGCGCAGCTCCGATGGCACCGTCTGGTCCTGGGGGAGCACCTCCCTGGGCCAGCTCGGCAATGCGCCTCCCGCCATCGCGACCAGCCCCGTTCGCTCGTTGCTGTACTGAGCCCATCGCCCGACGCGCAAGGCGCCTCCCGCCGCCCTCCGACGCATGGAGGGCGGGGGACACCTATATGGAGTTCCCCGCCTGAGCCCTCCAGGGGACTCCGAGAGACAGGCACGATGACAGTCAGCCGAGGGACTCGCGAGCTGAAGCGCTTGCTCCAACAGGCCGTCGATCTCCGCGGCCTCGACCTGGAGGGCTTCCGCCACTGGCTCACCCAGCAACTGCCCTTCTGGGAGTCGGACCCCGCCTTCATTCAGCGCGCCAGGATCCGCGACCTGCGGCGCGCCCATCCCGAGCTCCGTGCCCTGGAGCGGATGTACCGTCGCGCCACCGCCGCGGATGAGGCCTCTCCCCAGGGCGCACGCCTCCTCCAGGTGGAAGAGGAACTCGCCAGGACCGGCAAGGCCCTCGCCGGATTGAGCGCCGCGTTGGTCCGGGCCGAGCCAGCAAAGCAGCCCGACCTGCGGCGGAAGCTGGATGCCTTTCAGGACAGACAGCGGGAACTCCAACGTGAGCAGGCCCTGCTGACCCGAGAGAGCCCTCCACGCCAGGAGCTGCTCCGGCTCCGCGCGGAGTTACAACAGCTCCGCTCGCGCCTCGGGCTCGAGCGCGCGGAGGGTGACCTCGCCGAGCTCTTGCTGCACCAGGGCCAGCGTTCCGGGCACTCGGGTGGCTCCTTCGAGCAACAGGCCCTCACCCTCACCTGGCGCTTCATCGTTCCCGAGCTGCTCGGGAGAGCGCGGACCGCGGACGCGACGCGCCTCCGGGTCCTCACCGGTGTCGGTCTCGGTGCCGCTCGGACCGAGCTCGACCAACTGCTCATCCGCCTGCCACGCCGCCCCGAGCAGCCCGTGGAGGTGCTGGCCCTCATCGAGGTGAAGCGCAACCTCAATGACCTGGCCCATGGCTTCCGTCGCCGTCAGGAAAACCTCGCCTGGTTCACCGGCGAGAGCGGGCACTACGACCCCTCGCAGTATCGGACCCGCTACTTCCGCTCCGGTCACTTCGACCGTGAGGCCGTGCATGAACAGGACGGCCAACGGTTCGTCTTCGCTCGCGGCTCCTTCCGGCTCTTCCGGCGCGAGCCCGGCCTCGGTCCGTTCCTCCGCCGCCTGTACTTCATCACCCGGCCTGGCACTCTCTCCGGAGTCTCCGCCTCGGCGCTTGCTCGCATCCGCCACCGCGTCTCGACCGAGGAGCGCTGGCTCCTCCAGGACGACGACTCCCTCCTCGAGCTGCTTCGCTGGTGTCAATCCCTGGCTGAACCCCTGGAGACTCCCGACGTCCTACGGCTTTATTGCTCGGTTCCAGAGCGCAGCCGACAGGTGCTCGTGGTCCACCGCTCCTGAGCATCCACAGGCGAGAATACCGATGCCACTACCCTCACCCCCCGCCCTCTCCCAGAGGGAGAGGGTGCATGCGAAATACACTCAACTCCACTTGCGCTGCTGGTTTCGCTCGTTCTTCTCCCGGAATGCCTTCTCCAGATCCACTCCCACCCGGTTCGAAATCGCCAACAGGTAGTTGAAGACATCCACCAACTCCTCCGCCAGGTTGGCTCGCGCCTCCTCCGTCGGCGTTCCCGCCCCCTCGTCGAAGAGCTTGTTGTAGCGGCGCACCGCCTTGAACAACTCCCCCATCTCCTCCCCCATCAGGAAACAGTTGTGCACCAGGTCCACCTTCAGCCACCCATGCAGCGTCTCCAGCTCGTGGATGTAGCTCTGGTAGTCCTTCATCGTCGCGCCTTCGGGGAGTTTGATCATGTCTCCCTTCCTCGCTGACCCCCCTTCCAACTGTCAACCTCGCGGACTCCCCTTCCTCAGCGCTTCCTTCAGCAGCTCGTGCACGTCCAGCCCCGTACGCTCCACCTGTCTCGCCTTCGACAGCGCCTCCTTGTACCCGGCCGCCACGTACGCCTGGAAATCCGTCGTCCCCACCCGGTACACCCCCTCCGGCTTCACCCGCTCGTAGCCCTCCCCCGGCTCGCTCGCATCCTTCAACACCTCCAGTCCTTCCACCCGCCCGTCCTTCACCTCGTAACGCACCCCGCTCCTCTGGCTGTAGCCGTCCGTCCCCTTCTTCGATTCGATCAGCGACACCCACTCCAGCAGCTGCTCCCCCGTCAGCTCCGCCGTCACCACCACGTTCCGGTATGGAATCGCCCCGTAGAAGTCCTCCACCGTGACTTCCCCCGCCGGCAACCCCGCACGGAATCCCGCCGACGTCGCGAAGAAGGCCCGCACCCCCGCCGCTCGCCGCCACACCTCCGTCGCCCACGTGCCCACCTCCGCCGCCCCCGTCGACACGCCCTCGTCGCTCAGTGGTTTCGTCAGACGGCCCAGCACCTCGAAGCGCTCCGGCCTCTTCGCCACCAGCACCCGCTGCAGCTCCGCTACCTTCGCCGCCGTCTCCGCGTCCTCCTTCTTCGTCCCGTCCAGCTTCACCAGCCCTCCCTCCACCCGCTCCAGCTTCTTCCCCCGGAAGTGCATCCGCACCTCCGCCAGGTAGGCCAGGTATTGGTACGGCGACACGTAGTACGTCCGCGTTCCCGGCAGCACCCTCAGTTCCACCTTCTGGTGCGAGTGCGAGCCCATGATCAGGTCGATCCCCGGCACCTCTCGCGCCAGTGCCTCATCGTCCTCGCTCAGCTGGTGACCGATGAACACCACCGCGTCCACGTGCTCCTCGTCCCGCAGCGCCCTCACCACCTTCCTCGCCACCTCCTTCGCGTCCGTCCACCTCGTCCCCGCCGGCAGGTTCTCCGCCTTCACCAGCCGCTGCATGTCCGGCCCCCCCACCGCGAAGAGCCCCAACCGCACTCCCCCTACCGTCTTCACCACGTACGGCCGCCCCTCCACCTGGAAGTACGCCGCTCCGTCCCCTCTCACCAGGTTCGCGCTCAACAGCGGGTACTCGAGCCCCTCACGGCATCGCTCGAACTTCTCCGCCCCGTAGTCCAGGTCGTGGTTCCCCAACGCCATCACGTCCACCACCCCGTTCAACCACGGCCACTCCACGCACTCGTACTCGTCACTCCACGTGGGCACCCCCTTGTTCAGCATGTCCCCGCCAGACACCACCAGCGTGTCCGGCCGTGACTTCGCCTCCCGCAGGTACGCCAGCGCTCTCGCCAGTCCCCCCTGTCCCCGCTCTCCCTCCGAATAGAAGGGCACCGCGTGCGAGTGGTAGTCCGTCATCCCCACCACCGTCACCGTGCGCGTCGTCTGGCAGGCCGGGAGGAACATCAGAACCGCGAGGAGGCAGATAGTCGTCTTCATCATGGCGGGCTCGTGCTCGCCTCCCCCTTCACACCCCTCCCTCATGGCGTCAAGCCGTGCTCCGTCCAAATCTGGCGGCACCCCAGGCAGGCGGCCTTCCCTCCCCACATCCCGTGCCAGCCACTCTCCCCGCACCCATGTTCAGCGACACGCGCATGCACAACCCGAACGAAGAGCAGGGTGAGTCCTCCCCCGCTCCGTGAGGATTCCGGGGCGACTGGCGCTCCCTCTTCCTCTACCGGCGTGGCATGAGCTCGGGACAGGATCGGCCAAGCTTGCGCAGCCGATCACAGAAGCAGCCACAGGACCCCGGCGTGAAGCACGGGTCGATCCCTGGCTCCTTGCTGCAATCGCATTCGGGTCTCGTACCGAGTTGCTTCAGCTCCTGCTCGTCCCGCTTCGAGCACTTCGCGCAGGTCCGGCACTGGTCAGGGCAACGATCCGCGAAGCCGTTTTCGTTGTACCAGGGCTCGACCACGTTGGATCGATCCTCGTCCGCGGAGCTCGCGGGCCCCGGGCTCCAGCGCTTGATGACGCACCCACCTTCCACCAGCGGCTCACAGCAGGGATTGCACCCCGCCTCATCCGGTGCCCGGCAGGCCTCCGTCACTCCCGCTCCAGTTGTCGTCGTCGCGGGCGGCTCGCGCCTCTCGGTTGATGATGTCGTACAGCCCACCGCCAGCGCGGTGAACAGCATCCAGACGGCAACTGCAGGTGAGCGCGGCATGGATTCTCCCGGGTAGGACCTATACCCTCACCCTAGCCCTCTCCCAGAGGGAGAGGGGACTTCCACGGGCACATTGAATTTGTTCAGCGGCTTCGTGGATCTCTTTGTCTCGTGGTGGATGGTTCACCCCTCGGCCCCTCCGTCCTCACTCCTCCCTGCCTCTCTCGTGCTACCTCTCCCCTCAGAAGGGGGGAAACATGTATTCACAGAGAAGCCCGATTCACGCCATTACCCTGTCCGTCCTCTTGTACCTGTTCCTCACGGGCCCTGGCTCGGAGGCCCACGCGGAGGCTCCTCCAGCTCAGGTCTCATTCAGGCCTCGGGCCATCCGCGTTCGCAGGGACGTCCGCACGCTCTCGCCCAAGGAGCGCAAGGAGCTCGTCAAAGCCATCCTCAAGCTGAAGAAGGTGCCCTCTCCATACTCGCCCGGCCTCAGCTACTACGACCAGTTCGTCGACTGGCACCGCTCCCTCTACGTGTGCGACCCCAGCATGCCTCATGGCTCCATGCCCATGGCTCACGCCGGTCCCCTCTTCCTCCCCTGGCACCGCCAGTTCCTCCTCCTCTTCGAAGACGCTCTGCGCGAGGTCAGCGGCGACAAGAACCTCACCGTCCCCTATTGGGATTGGACCCGCCCCGACAGCACCGCCTCCGTCTTCCAGGATGACTTCATGGGCGGCGATGGCGACCCCTCCGATGGGTACACCGTCCACTCCGGCCCCTTCCGCAAGGGTCGCTGGCCTCTCACCCTCCAGCCCCTCGGCTGGAACGAGCAGCCTTCCGTCTCGCCCTGGCTCGTCCGCGCCTTCCGCACCCTGCCCACCGCCACCGCCCTCCCCTCGCCCCAGGAGGTCCAGGCCTCGCTCTCCGTCCCGCTCTACGACGTGCATCCCTACGACACCACCAGCGACTCGCGTCTGAGCTTCCGCAACTACCTCGAGGGCTTCAGGGACCCTCCCGGTCAGCTCAGCATGGTCTGCGCCCCCGATGGCTTCATGGTCCTCCTGCCCCTCAATACCCCCACCATGCACAACGTCGTGCACGGCTGGGTCAGCGGCCTGCTCTCCGTCACCTCCGACGGCCGCTACGTCTTCGGCACCATGGGCCTCTCCACCTCGCCCAATGACCCCGTCTTCTTCCTCCACCACGCCAACGTCGACCGCATCTGGGACCAGTGGCAACACCTCCACGGCATCCCTTCCTACCTCCCCGTCTCCGGTCACCCCGGCAATGACATCGACTCCATGCTGATGCCCTTCCATGAGGCGGGCATCATGGTCACCCCACGAGACCTCGAGGACAGCTTCGCGCTCGGCTACCGCTACGAGTGAGGGCCTCGCGACTTCCCGTGCGGCACCGAAAGGGGTCAGCGGCCTGGAGTAGCCTCTGGCCTCCTTCCACCACCTTCCGCCGAGGAGCCATGACGCGACTCAACCTGCTCGCCCCCGAGTACCAGGCCGACCCCTATCCCTTCCTCGCCGAGCTGCGGAACCGCTCGCCCGTGTGCCAGGTGGACCCCAACGGCGTCTGGTTCGTCACCCGCTATGACGACGTCATGGCCGCCCTCAAGGACCCGCAGCGCTTCTCGTCCGAGGGACTCGCCCTCCTCGCCGAGCCGCCCTGGCTCAAGCCCAACCCCTTCGCGCAATCCCTCGTCACCGCAGAGCCCGTGCGCCACGGCAAGCTCCGCGCCCTCATCAACCGCGCCTTCGGCGTCACCGGCATGGCCCGGCTCGAGGCCTTCGTCCGCCAGACCGCCGAGGAGCTCGCCACCGAGGCCGTTCGCCGCCGCGACGTGGACTTCGTCCAGGAGTTCGCCTTCCTCCTGCCTCGCGCCGTCATCGGGCACATGATTGGCGTGGACCGCTCCGTCTACCCCAAGCTCCAGCGCTGGGGCATGGCCATGGCCACCGTCACCGGCGCGGACACGCCCGAGAAGCAGCACGAGATCCGCGACGCGCTCGGCGAGATGGGGCGCTACCTCGACGAGGTCCTCGAGGACCGGCGCCGCCAGCCTCGCGAGGACATGGTGAGCGATCTGCTCCGCGCCGAGGTGGACGGTCAGCGGCTCTCGCGCGAGGACCTCGTCAGCTTCCTCTACCTCCTGCTACCCGCCGGTCTGGAGACGACGACGAACCTGATCGGCAACATGACCGTGTACCTCTCCCGCTACCCGGAGCATCTGGAGAAGGCCCGCGAGGACAAGGCCCACCGGGTCAACTTCATCGAGGAGGTGCTCCGCATCGAGTGCCCCATCCCCCTGGGCTACCGTCTGACGAGCACCGACGTGCGCATCGGCGATACCACCCTCCCCCAGGGCTCCATGGTCTTCCTGTCCGCCGCCTCGGCCAACCGCGACGAGCGGCAGTTCTCCGAGCCGGAGCGCTTCCTGCCCGGCCGCGACAAGCAGACGCAGCACCTCACGTTCGGCCATGGCATCCACTACTGCCTGGGCGCGCAGCTCGCGCGCCTGGAGGCACGAATCGGCCTGGAGGCGCTCCTTCCCCGCATCCAGGCCCTCGTCATGAAGCGGCGGGAGATCGACTGGGTGTACTCCCTCGCCGTGCGGGGCCCCGCCGCGCTGCCGGTGGAGTTGATCCCGCGCCAGTGAAGCGCCGGCCACTACCCGCCGAACACGTCGGCCAGGTAGCGCCCCTGCTTCTCCAGCTCGCGCATCCAGTCGGCGGCCCGCTCCGGCGTGCAGCCGGTCCGCTCCTGGTGGATGCGCGCCACCGTCTCCCGGACCGCGGGGGCCATGTAGCGGCCATCACCGCACACGTACACGCAAGCCCCCGCCTCCAGCAGCGCCCCCACCCGCTCCCGCTCCTCCCACAGCCGGTGCTGCACGAACTTCACCTCCTCGCGCTCCTGCCGGAAGAACGCGGGGTACACCTCCACCACCCCCTGCTTCTCCCAGCCCTCGAGCTCGCCCCGGTAGAGGAAGTCCACCTCCGGGTGGTCGCACCCGAAGAACAGCAGCGCCCTCCCGAGCTTCCTCCCCTCCTCGGCCAGCTTCGCCCGCTCCTGGATGAACCCGCGGAACGGTGCCAGCCCCGTGCCCGCTCCAATCATCACCACCGGCACGCTCGGGTCCTCGGGCGGCCGGAACGGCGAGTGCGGTTCCCGGACGACGGCTGGAATCCGTGAGCCCGGCTCGATGCGCGCCAGGTAGTTCGAGCACGTGCCCCGGTACCGTCCCCGCCCCGACAGCGCCGGCGCGTCCACCACCGCCAGCGTGAGGGTGCACCGGTCCGGCGCCTCCAGCGGCGAGGACGAGATGGAGTACCGGCGCGGCTTCATCGACGGCAACATCTCCAGGAACACCCCGAACGGCAGCTCGCACGCGGGGAAGTCCTCCAGCAGGTCCAGCACGCTCACCCGCTTCTCGAGCACCTGCGTGCGGTAGTCCTCCTGCCCTACTCCCCCCTCCGCGAGCGCGAGCAGCTGCTTCTTCTCCGGCGGGCACGCCGTGTATTTCGCCAGCAGCCGCAGGTCGCTCCGCGTGGCAGGCATCGACAACTCCACGTAGAGGCCCAGCAACGCGCGCACCGTCACCGGCCTGTCCAATGGCAGCGTGCTCTGCTCCTCCCGCGTGCGCCGGATGAGCACCGTCTCCTCCGGATCCAACCGGAACCGCCGTGCCACCCGCTCCACCTGCTCGGGCGCGTTCTCCGGCAGCACCGCCAGGTGGTCTCCCGTCCGATACGTCATCCCCTCCGGCAGCTTCACCTCCACGTGCCGCTTCGAGCGGCCGAACGGTGACGTCATGTCCACCAGCTCGCGGTTGGCCAGCACCTCCATCGGCACCACTCCATGGGCCAGCTCCAGCGGATCCGCCACCTGGTCCAGCCGCTCCACCTCGTAGCGCGGCGCCTGGCTCGTCTCCGCCGCCTCCACCCCGAACGTCTCGCCCAGCGTCGGCCACACGCCCTGGAACCAGCCATCGAAGTCGCCGAAGAAGTCGCCACGCGCGTCCGCCTCGCCCCGGGTGAGCATCCGGCTCGCACCGGCCGCGGCCAGCCGCTCGTCCACCAGCCTCGGCACCGCCTGCCACGTCGCCGCCCAGTCCCGGTTGCCGCAGCCGAACACCGTGTAGTGCACCCCCTCGAGCGCCCCCGGCTGGAGCTCCTCCAACCACCGGCAGAACGCCTTCGCGTTGTCCGGCGGGTGGCCGTTGTACGAGGCCGTCACGATGACCACGCCTCCCTCGCGCGGCAGCCGCCCGGCGTACGCATCCATCGTCCCCACCGTGGGCGCGTACCCCTGCACCGCCGCGTCACTCGCGATGCGCTGGGCGAACGCCTCCGACGAGCCCGTGTTCGAGCCGTACAGCACCAGCAGCGGCGTGCCGTGCCGCGCCACCGGCCCGGACGTCCACGTCGGCTTCTCCGGCGCCGTCACCGGGGTCACCGGCCGCAGGTCCACCACCGTCCGCTCCGCGTCGTCTCGCACCCGCACGCGCATCCGGAAGCCCTCCGGCTTGAGCGTCAGCGTCTCCTTGATGTGCAGCTGGTACCGCGTGTGGTCGATGAGCTTGAAGCGCTGCAACAGCATCGCCAGCACCAGCACCGCCTCCTGCATCGCGAACGGCCGGCCGATGCACCCGCGCTGCCCGTTTCCGAAGGGCTTCCACGCGTTGGGCGGGCGCGCCGCGACGGCCTCCGGGCTGAAGCGCTCCGGATCGAAACGCTCCGGGTCCGCCCACACCTCCGGATCCCTGTGCAGCGTCGGCGTGAGCACCATCACCGGCTCGCCCTTGCGCACCGGCCATGTGCCCCCGAGCATCGTGTTCTCCCTCGCCAGCAGCCCCATGGCCGGCGCCGTGGGCCACAGGCGCAGCGACTCGCGCAGCACCTGGTCCAGGTAGGTGAGCCTGCCCATCTGCTCGAAGGTGGGGCGCCGCGATGAGTCCCTCCCGAGCACCCGATCCACCTCCTCGGTGGCTCGCGTCAGCACCTCCGGGTGCTTGAGCAGCTCGTAGAGCGTGAAGGACAGCAGCCCGCTCGTCGTCTCGTGGCCGGCGATGAGGAACGTCACCACCTGGTAGCGGATGTTGAGATCGTCCAGCCCCTGCCCGCTCACCGGGTCCACCCCCTGGAGCATCAGGCTGAGCAGGTCCTTGCGCGTGGCCGCGTCCCCGTTGCGGCGCCGCTCGCGGATGACCTCGTCGACCACCTGGTGCATGTACTCGATGTCCCGCTGGTACTGCTGCTGCGTCATCAGCATCAGCCGCGTCTGCAAGGGCAGCCGCCGCGCCCGATCACCCGCCTCGGCGAGGCTGCGCACCATGGCGTCCACGAAGGGGTGCATCTCCCGCTGGTAGAAGCTGTTGAAGCGGTACCCGAACCCGCACAGCGCGATGGTGTCGAGCGTCAACCGCGTCATGTTGTCCGTGACGTCCAGGTCCGCGTCCGGCCCGAGCCTCTCCCACTTCGTGAGCATCTGCTCGGCGATGTCGAGCATGAAGTCGAAGTAGCCCCTCATCGCCTGCGGCCCGAAGGCCGGCATCAGGATGCGGTGCGCCAGCGCCCAGTTGGGCTCGTCCGTGTACGCCGTGAAGAGCCCGTCCCCCGCGAAGTCGCGGATGTTCTTCAGCGCCCCGCCCACCGACTTGTCGAAGCGCTTCTCGTCGCACACCTCGTCCACCAGCGCGTGCGAGCTGACGACGAGAATGGAGCGGCCCGGAAAGCTCAGCCGGAAGATGGGCCCGTACTCCTGGCTCAGCCTCATCATCGACTGGATGGGCGTCTCCCCCTCCAGGTCCGGGATGTTGCCCACCAGGGGGCGCTTGCGGGGCTGGGGGATGGGGGCGTGAACCGTGGCGGTGCTCATTCGAGGACTCCTGTCCCTGGGGACTTATAGGGCAATCAGCCTTATTGAGCTATAAGCACCTGGGCGCGCCGCGTCAACCCGGCCCGCCCGTGTCGCGGGCAGGTGTCAGGAGGGTCCGTGTGCCGCCAGGCAGGCCCCTGTGGTCAGGAGGAGGAGGAATGTCGGCGCTGTTTGGAGCGGGAGGCCGGGCCCTTCCGGGCCACCGGGCGTTTCCTCTCCGGGGTGACGCGAAGTCCCTGGGTCACCAGCTCCACCACCAGGTCCGCGTAGCGCTCGATGGACTGCTCATCCTTCACGTCCAGCCCGAAGGCGCGCCGGGCCAGCTCGGGCTGCGCGAAGGCCTGGGTGCTCGCGCCGATGATGGCGAAGTAGGCGAAGCGCGAGTCCACCGGACGGATCGTCCCTTCCTCCACCGCCGCGGACAGCTCCTTCAGCAGGAAGGACAGCGCCACCGAGAGCCGGCTCTCGAAGAGGTCCTCGAAGCCCTCGCCCCCCGTGCTGCTCTCGGTGCGGATGAGGCGGGAGAGCTCCGGGCGCCGTCCACTGAAGCACACGAAGGCGCGCAGCAGGTGCGTCAGCCGGGTGGACCGGTCCGCTCCCTCCACCTTGCGCAGGGCCTCCCCCATCACGGTGCGCAGCTCGAGGAAGAGGTCCTCGAGCACGGCGTTCCACAGGCCCTTCTTCGAGCCGAAGTGGTGGTGCACCAGCGGCTGCGTCACCCCCGCCCGCCGCGCGATGCCCGCCGTCGTCGCGCCCGCGTAGCCGTGGTCCGCGAACTCCCGGATCGCCGCCACGAGGATCTCCTCCCGCCCGCTGCCTGCGACATGACGAGTACTCACCACCTCATCGTGCTGTCTCGTACGCTCCCTGGCCAGTTCTCTCTGAATCGAAACGCCTCCTCCGGCATCCTCTCCGTACCCTGGCTTTCACGTGGGACGAGGTCTTTCGTCCCCCACCCGACAGGAGCACCATGACCGTCACCAATCACCAGTTCCGCCTCGCCGCCCGCCCCGTTGGCCTCCCCAAGCGCGAGGACTGGAGCTACACCGAGGAGCCCGTCCGCGAGCCCGCCGACGGCGAGCTGCTCGTCAAGGTCCTCTATCTCTCCCTGGACCCCGCCATGCGCGGCTGGATGAACGAGGGCAAGTCCTATATCCCCCCCGTGGGCCTCGGCGAGGTCATGCGCGCCGGCGGCGTGGGCAAGGTCGTCTCCAGCAAGCACCCCGGCTTCAAGGCCGGTGACTTCGTCATGGGCACCTTCGGCGTCCAGGAGTACGCCCTCTCCAACGGCAAGGGCGTCGTCCAGGTGGACCCGCGCATCGCTCCCCTTCCCGTCTACCTCGGCACCCTCGGCATGCCCGGCTTCACCGCCTACTTCGGGCTGCTCGACATCGGCCAGCCCAAGGCCGGTGAAACCGTCGTCGTCTCCGGCGCCGCCGGCGCCGTGGGCACCGTCGTCGGGCAGATCGCCAAGCTCAAGGGCTGCCGCGTCGTCGGCATCGCCGGCGGCCCCGACAAGTGCAGGTTCATCGTCGAGGAGCTCGGCTTCGACGCCGCCATCGACTACAAGTCCGACGACGTCAAGAAGGCCCTGCGCACCCACTGCCCCAAGGGCGTGGATGTCTACTTCGACAACGTCGGCGGCGACATCCTCGATGCCGTCCTCACCCAGATCAACCTCCGCGCCCGCATCATCATCTGCGGCGCCATCTCCCAGTACAACGCCACCGGCCCCGCCAAGGGCCCCTCCAACTACATGTCCCTGCTCGTCAACCGCGCCAGCATGACCGGCATGATCGTCTTCGACTACGCCGACCGCTACCCCGAGGCCGCTCGCGAAATGGCCGGCTGGTTGACCGCCGGCAAGCTCAAGTCCCGCGAGGACATCGCCCAGGGCTTCCAGACCTTCCCCGAGACCTTCCTCAAGCTCTTCAAGGGCGAGAACACCGGCAAGCTCGTGCTCGAGGTGGCCAAGGACTGACGGCCGTGCTCCTGGAGAGGGCCTGCTCTGGATGGCAGGTCCTCTCCGCCGTGCCTCACGGGAACCCGGGCAGCGGCGAGACGTCTGGCGTTACCCACTCTCGCCGCGCGGCCTCCGAGTCCAGCGTCTCCTTGCGGTAGTGGCGCTCCAGGAGTCTGCCGTTCAGCAGTTCCGGGTGTGCTTTCAGGAAGGCCTCGAACGGCTCGAGCGTCGGCGTTTCCTTCAGCGCGCCGTAGACGTGCGCGCTCCACGCCCTCGTCACCGTCTCGTGGTACTTGCCCGCGGCACCTAGCGCCGCCGCGTATCGCTGGATGGTGCTCCGGAGCCGTTCGTAGCCCGCTTCCGGTCCTTCACGGCGCAGGTACAGCCACCCCAGTCTCACGTGCTCCCGGTGCCCGAAGTGCTCCCCTGGCCACTTCGTGGTCTCCACTGACTCCAGGAATTCGTCGTCACCCGCGGTTCGCGGATCCATCTCGGGGTCCTCCCTGTTCTCCTCTGGCGTCTCGAGGGGGGAATACGGGTCTGTATACCCTCACCCCGTCCCTCTCCCAGAGGGAGAGGGGTATTTCGCCGCCAGGGCCAGCCTCGCCGCCACCGCCAACGCGTCCGCTCTCTCGTTCTCCTCGTGCCCCGCGTGCCCTCGCACCCAGTTCCATCGAACCTGGTGCACCTTCGTCTGCTCCAACAGCGCCCTCCACAGGTCCTCGTTCTGCACCGGCTGCTTGCTCGAGGTCTTCCAACCCGTGCGCTGCCACTTCTCCAGCCACTTCTCCTCGAAGGCGTTGCGCACGTACTTTGAATCCGTGAAGAGCTCCACCCGGCACGGCGCCTTCAACGCCCTCAGCGCCATCAGCGCCGCCGTCAGCTCCATCCGGTTGTTCGTCGTCTCCGGCTCCCCCCCGCTCAGCTCCCGCCTCGCGTTGCCGTGCGCCGGCGAAATCAGGATGGAACCCCAGCCTCCAATGCCAGGGTTCGGTGAGCACGCGCCATCACAATAGATGTGGACCAGGGGTAGGGACATGCGAGGCCCTCCATCCTACCCCCAGCTGAACGCGTACTCCCCATCCAACTCGTGCGTCCACTCGCGCGACACCCGCACCCGGCGTCCGCCCGATGACTCCAACATCGCCTCCAGCACGCCCTCGTGGCACGCCGACGGCAGGAAGTCTCCCCTCAACACGAAGCGGCCCCGGCTCTGCCCCGTCCACACCACCCACTGCTCCCCGAAGCTCAGCGAGTGCCGGTACATGTCCGGCATGCTCTCCATCATCCGTCTCGGGCTGCCGTAGGACATCAGCACCGCCATCCGCCCCACCGGCGAGGCCAGGAAGCCCGCGTTCGCGTGCCGCCCCAGCTCGCGCAGCACCGCCTCGCCTCCTCCCATCCTCGCTCCCAGCTCCCGCGCCGCGCACCCCAACAGCCGCAGGAACGTCCTCAGCGGGTAGCTATAGAAGTCGAGGAACCGCCCCTCTCCACCCGCCTCATGGCAGCTCCTCACCGCCGCCTCGCACCCCAGCTTCCTCACCGCCGTCAGCACGCTGTTGAAGAACAGTCCCCGCACCGTGTCCTCCGGTGCCGCCCTGGACATCCTCCACTCCAGGTCCCGCTCCCAACCGCACGCCGCTTCCGACAGCGTCACCGCCTCGATGCACATTGGCCGTTACCCCGGAGCTGGAGGATGCGCGGCCCATCTCCGCCACGCGTGAGGCGCTTCCCGCTGCATCCCATGTGCCGTGAGGGTCCATGCGGACCCATTCCGTCCGCCATTCCACACTTCGTGGCCCCCCAGCACCCCCCGTCCCATCGTGAGTCCATTGGCCGACACCCACCTGGCCCACGGGACGAAAATCCTGCACGCGCCCGCGCCTCACCGAGGCGCAAAGCTTGCGCCCGCGCTACTGCCAGCAGACGAGGTACTCACAGTCGAGCACCCCCATCCTCCAGGCCCGCACCGACACCGAGCGCGCGTTCACCTGCTCCAGCGCCGCCATCAGCACGCCCTCGTGGTACGCGCTCGGCATGAAGTCGCGCCTCATCAGGATGCGGCCACGCGAGGCCCCATCCCACACCACCGAGCGGTCCCCGTAGCTCACCGCCGACCGGTACGCCGAGGGCAATATCCCCATCAGCCGCCGCGACTCGCCCTTGCAGAGCATCATCAACGCCTTGCCCGCCGCCGAGCGCAGCATGTCCGCCGTGGCGCGCCGCCCCAGCTGCCGCTGCGCCTCCTCCCACCCGCCGCACCTCGGCTCCAGCACCCGCGCCGCCGCGTCGTTCACCCTCAGGTAGGTGCTCACCGGGTAGTTGAAGAACTCCACGAAGCGCGGCTCGCCTCCCGCCTCCACGCACAGGCGCATGGCCGCCTCGCCCGCCAGCGACCTCACCGCATCCAGCGTGCCCAGGCAGAACATGCCCCGCACCGTGTCCATGGGCGTCGCCAGCGAGAGCTTCCGCTCCAGGTCCCCGCGCAAATCCTGCGTGCCCCGGTCCACCCCGACCTCACAGATGCTCGTGCTCATTGGCACCATCCCTCTCCCTCCAGGTGCGCCGGACCCCGGGCTCCGCCCGCCGCGAAGCGCTCATGGTCCACCCTAACCACGCCTCTCGCAGCCGGCACCGCTCTCCCTCCTCTTCTCGCGTCTCCTGGCCGACGACTCCCCCTCCCCGAGTGCGCGCTCCCTCACACTGGCTCGACCCCCCCTGTCAGCCTCCGCGACACCCGCGCATACAATGGCTGTATCTGTACGCAATGGCGCGAATCGTCTCCCCTCCACCACCAGCCCGAGAGGTGCTTCGGAATTGAAGCAGGGCGCCCCGACGCCCACCGAGCCAGCACCCTCGCCCGCGGTCGCCCCCTCTGGACGAAAAGCCATTCTCTTGATTTCTCTGGAATTCCGCCCTGGCTTCACCGTTGACGCGGGAGCGCATCAGAGATGACGGCCACGAGCGAAAACCCCACCCCCCTTCGCAGCGAACGCAAGCCCCTGTACGTGCAGGTGGTGACCCAGCCCGCCCTCCACGGGTGTTGGGCGGTGAACATCAGTGATACGGGCATCGGGTTGATCGCCACCCCGAAGGGGCCCAAGGAGGGGCCGCGCGAGGGCGAGGAGTTGGAGATGGCCTTCACGCTGCCGGACTCGCGCGCGCGCATCCGGGGGCGGGGCGTGGTGCGCTGGCGGCATGATCCGCTGGAGCGGGACGAGAGCGCGGTGACGGCGCTGGGCATCAGCTTCCAGTCCTTCGAGGGCTCGGACGGGGTGACGCTCAAGCGCTACCTGCTGGACCATCAGCTGTACGTGGCGGTGGTGTTCGCGGAGGAGGCGGAGCTGCGCGGCCTGCGCGACGCGCTGGAGGGCCACGTACGGCTGCGCTTCGCGGGCTCGCCCGAGGACGTGGACCTGCTGCTGGGACGCGGGGACATCAGCGCGCTGATGGTGTGCGGGCGGGACGAGGCGCGCGCCGTGGCCCTGGTGGAGCGGCTGGCCTCGAGGCGCTCGGAGGCGGACCCCACCGGCGCCGGACCCGCGAGCGACCTGTCGCCGCGCGTCCTGTATTGCGCCCCGGCGGTGCCCACGCGGCTGGTGGAGCTGTTCAACCAGGGGAAGATCTTCCGGGCGCTCACCCCGCCCCTGGAGCCGCTCGCGTTGAGACAGGCGGTGCTCCAGGCGAGCCGCGAGCTGGGGATGCGCACCGAGCAGCGGCGGGCCGCGCTGGAGCTGGAGCGCAACCTGCTGCGCGAGCGCGCGCGCGAAGCCCCGCGGCTCTCGCCCCAGGCGGACGTGGCCGAGGAGCCCGGCTTCCGCAGCCCCGCCATGCGGGAGGTGGTGGAGATGGTGCGCCTGGCCGCGCCCCACCGGGTGGCCGTGCTGCTGCAGGGCGAGACGGGTACCGGCAAGGAGGTGCTCGCGCGCGTCATCCACCGGCTGAGCGGGCGGAGTGACCTGCCGCTGGTGGTGCAGGACTGCGGTGCCCTCACCGAGACGCTGCTGGAGAGCGAGCTCTTCGGCCACGCGAAGGGCTCCTTCACCGGCGCCGTGGCGGACCACCCCGGGCTCTTCGTGCTCGCCGACGGGGGCACCATCTTCCTGGATGAGATCGAGAACACCACGCCCAACCTCCAGTCCAAGCTGCTGCGGGTGTTGGAGAGCGGGGACGTGCGGCCGGTGGGAGGCACGCAGGTGCGCCGGGTGGACGTGCGCATCATCGCCGCCAGCAACAGGGACCTGTCCGAGGAGGTGCGCGCCGGGCGCTTCCGCAGCGACCTCTTCTACCGACTCAACAGCTTCACCATCGACCTGCCCCCGCTGCGCGAGCGCCCCGAGGACATCCTGGACCTGGCGCACTACTTCATGGCCCACTTCAACCGCACCCTGAGGCGCACGGCCAGCGGGCTGTCTCCGGAAGCCGAGCAGATACTGATGGCGGCGAAGTGGCCGGGCAACGTGCGCGAGCTGCGCAACTGCATGGAGCGCGCGGTGCTGCTGTCCACGGGCGCCGAGTGCGTGACGCGGCGCCACCTGCCTCCGAGCCTGGTGTCGGGCGCGCAGAGTGCCTCGCGGCAGCAGGTGCGCGCGAGCGGCTCGGGCTCGCTGAAGGAGCGGCTGGAGCAGATGGAGAAGGAGATCATCCGCGAGGCCCTGGAGCGCCACGGAGGCGTGGTGCGACGCGCGGCCGCCGCGCTGGAGATGGATCCGGTGACGCTCGGCCGCCGGGTGCGGCGGCACGGGCTCATCAGCAAGGACTCCTGAGGACTAGTGCTTTCCGAGCTGCCGATCCCAGGCATACAGCAGCGCGAGCACATCCGACGTGCAGGCACCGGACACCCGGTCGAACGCGCGTGGGTCGAGCGCCGCGAGACGCTCGCGCAGGAGAAGGGGATCACCCACCACGTCCCGGTGCTTCAAATCGCGGGCATGTACGAGCGCCCGCGGCATCTCGCGAAGAATGGCCTCGATGCTGTCCTCCCGCGTCGCTCGGGCCATCCGGGCCGCCGCCGACTCCAGACGTGCACGTACCGAATCCTCGCCCTCGGGGCACCACGCATCCATGGCCCAGTCGCAGGAGGCCCTCATCAGTTCTTCCAAGGTGAGCGCGGCCCGTGGGGAGCTGAAGAGGTAGCGCGCGGACTGGAGCGGCTCCCAGAAACGCAGGACGGCCTGGAGGCGCAGTGCCGTACGTTCCGCGCTCTTCGGTGCCGTGGGCGAGATGGCGAAGTACAACGCACCCCAGGCCGTTTCGCGACAGAACTCCTCGTAGGCATCCCTCACGGGGATTGGGCTCTGCCAATCCAGGGCCTCGTACAGTCCTTCCATGACGCGAGAGATCAGGTGCAGCCGCCAGACGGGGCGCTCTCGCTGAAAATCAACGACGTCGTGTGCGACCACGACCTCACCCGGTGGCACCTCCAACAGCTCTCGGGGAGGAGGAAAGGAACCGTCCTTCCGGTACTGCTCGCCACACCGGAGTCCCTCCGTTCGCGTCTTCCGATGGACCTCGGGGTAGAGGCCATGGAGGAAGGACGGCATCTGAAGAGAGGGAGACTGCCCAGGCGCCATATGGAGGCACGTCCTATCAAATGTCACATGCCCGCGGCGGCGGGCATCTTCGCAGGAGGCGCGGTGGGTGGAGGCCGCGCGGGAAAGGGGATGACCTGTCCACCCCCCTGGGTAGGGGGCTGCCGAGCCCCGGAGCCCGAGCCCATCCCGCCGAAGGTCACACTCGAGAAAACGGCCGTCGCGACATCGCCGATGACGTGGATGACCAGGCCCACGCTTCCGCTGAACGTGGCGAGTTGCTCGCGTCGGGTGACCATGCCTTCAACGGCCTGTCCCACCCACCCACCGTATTGCTGCATCTCCTGAACGGTGAGCTCCACCCACTGCCCGGCCTGATACGCGGCTGCTTCTGATTCGAAGCGTTGCTGACTTCGGTTCCACCGATACTGGACCACTCCGGGTTCGGTGGTCTGCCACTCCAAGCGCCAGATATATTGCCCCTGAGCGAAACGGATCAGGATCTGTCCTCGGAAATCCGTCCCTCCCGAGAAGCTCATTTCTGGAGCCACGACCCGGTTCAGCGCGGCCAGATAGGTCCGCACATCCTGCCGCCCTTCCTGGAGGCCCTGTTCACCCGAGGGTTTGATCTCGAAGACGACCCAGACGGTGATGTCGGTGATGTCGGGACGCAGATTGCGCTCATTCGGAAGCAGGAGGGCGGGCTCTCCGAGAGCCGCCTTCGCCAGGATGCCGAAGAGCGTCTCCTTGTTGTAGAAGGCCTCGCTGCGCGGGTGATTCACTTACTGCGAACAGGGCCACCCAACACCGCACGACTCGAGACCTGGATAGACCGGCACTCACGGGCACCTCCCGCTCCATCTGTCCACCCAGGCTCGAAGACGGACACCTACTCCAGCACGCAGCCGTCGCGCTCGCTGACGAAGCGGGCCTTCTCGCCCCACAGCAGCGCCGCGGCCGTCCGCACCGTGCGCTCCTTGTAGTCCACGTGCACCGTGGCCACCGCGGGGCTCGCCTTCGTCCAGCGCCGGCAATACTCCTCGCTCATCTCCATCACGAAGACGCAGGAGCAGAAGTCCTTCGCCGTGTACGAAGTCACGAGCTGCAGGTCATTGTTGTCGTAGGGACGCCGCACCGTGTCGCTCTCCCCGCAGGAGAGGATCGCGCCACACGCGAGCAACCCCGTCACCCGGCTCCAGGTCTTCATGGCAGTTCCTCCACCACCGCGAGGGACAGCTTCAGCAACGTGTCCAGGGAGAAGCTCCCGTCCCGGTCGTCCGCGGTCCGGACCACGATCAGCTCCTTCGAGGGGATGACGGTGATGGACTGCCCCCAGTGTCCACGTGCCGCGTAGGCGCCCTCGGGCACGCTCGGCCAGGGCAGCTCCGCCTGTACGCCGGGAATGGGACGGTTGAGCCACCACTGCCAGCCCTGCACGTCATCGGAGCCGCGCTCGTAGGACTTCAGGCGGATGGGCTCGGACACCTGCGTGGACTGAGTCACCCAGTTCGCCGGCAACACCCGCCCACCCGCCCAGCACCCGTCATGGAGGTAGAGGAAGCCCAGCTTCGCCAGGTCTCGCGGCGTGGCATGCAAGTACGAGGAGCCCACCACCACGCCCTTGCCGTCCCGCTCCCAGGTGGCGCTCTTCATCCCCAGCACGTCGAGCAGCAGCGTCCACGCCCAGTCCTTGCCCAGCGAGGGCCGCAGCGCCGCGTCCAACACCCCGGCGAGCAGCGTCGCATCCCCGGACGAGTACCTCCACGACGTGCCCGGCTTGTCACTCAGCTCGTGCCCGGTGACGAAGGACGCCATGTCCTGGCGGCCCTCGCCGTACAGCATCGCCAGCACCGAGGACGTCTGGTAGCTGCCGCCGTTCTCGTAGTCCTCCCGCCAGTCCAGCCCCGAGGAGAACTCCAGCAGGTTGCGCACGGTGATGGCGCAGCTCTCCTGCCGCCTCGCCTTCACGTACTCGCAGATGGAGTCGTCCAGCGCCACCGCGCCCCGCTTCACCGCGATACCCGCGAGCGCGCTGGTGAAGCTCTTCGACACCGACCAGGACAGGTGCCTCTTGCTCGCGTCGAAGCCACGCCCGTAGCGCTCGTACACCACCCGTCCCTTGTGGATGAGGAGCAGCCCATCCGTGCGCACGCCCTTGCGCTCCTCGTCCTCACCCTGGAGCGTGAAGGCATAGTCCTCCAGGGCCTGGATCTGAGCCGCCCTCGCCGAGGCCACCTCGGCCCGGCCATCGGGCCAGCCCTCCGTGGGCCACGTGAGACCGGTGGGACACTCGGCGGCCCTCGCGGGCAACGCGGAAGACAGCGCCAGGGCCGCCAGCGCGGGCAGCCAGAACTTGTCGCGGGAGGGGTGTCGATGCATGGGAGCTCGGGTGGGATTCAGAACGTGTGACGCAGCAGGGGCACCACCAGCGCGCGCGAGGCGGTGGCTTCCACCACGGAGCGCGGCGGCTCGGGAACGCGGGGCGCCGAGGGCAGCGGGGCCGGAGACGTCGCGCGCATCGTCAGCGTCACCGCCGTGGGCAGCAGCACCGCCTCCACCAGCGTGAAGAGCGCCGCGTTGCCCAGGTCGTGCACCGTGGCCCCCAGCAGCACCGCGCCCGTCACCGCCAACACGTGCACCCCGAGCGCCACCCACACCGCCGGCTGCAGACGCACGCTGCCCGGCTGCAACAGGTTGCCGACGAACCACTGCGCCCCCGCCACCGCCAGCGGCGGCAGCGCCACCAACAACAGCATCGCCGGCGCGGCCGCCAGCACCAGGTTGCTCGACAGCGAGCCCACCCACGCGCTCAGCGCCAGCGTCGCCGGCACCGACACCACCGCCGCGCCCGCTCCCGTCGCCAGCTCCAGCGCCATCCACTTCACCGGGTTGTCCACAATCATCGCCGACGCCGGTTGCTCCGGCAGCAAGCGCGCCGACTCCGGCGCCGCACGCGACGTCAGGGGCACCACGCACAGCACGAGAGCCAGGGCCAGGGCTGGCCATCCATCCGCTCGCAGGAAGAACATGGCCCTCTGTCATATCATCGACACCGGCCCCCACCGTCCGGGGGGTGGGGGTGTTTGCCTCATCCCTGTCTTCATGTCAGCGTGGAAGGCCCCGCGCGTTGACCCCCCCTTCGTGCCTGACACCAAGCACATCCTCCAACGCTGGCATCCCCTCGCGAGGGTGGGGCTGTTCGCGCTCGTGTACTTCGCCAGCACGCGCCTGGGCATGAGCATCGTCCCCCCGGACGAGCACGTCTCCGCCCTGTGGCCCTCCAGTGGCGTGGCGCTCGCCGCCCTCCTGCTGTCGCGCTTCCGCTCCTGGCCCGCGCTCCTGCTGGTGGCCATCATCGTGGAGCCCTTCGCCTATACGCCGGGGCGCCTGCCCCACCTCTCCTCCTTCGTCCTCTCCACCGGCAACCTCCTGGAGGCGCTCCTCGGGGCCTTCCTCCTGCGCCGCTACGTCGGCATCCGCCCCACCCTGGAGCGGGTGCGGGACGTGCTCGCGCTGCTGGGAGCCGCCCTGCTGACCACCCTGCTCAGCGCCTCCTGGAACGTCCCCCTGCTGGCGTCGCTGGGGAAGATTCCCTGGTCGGCCTGGAAGAGTCAGTGGTGGGTCTTCTTCGTCGGCGATTCCATGGGCGTGCTGCTGGTGACACCCGCGCTGCTCACCTGGGCCACGCGCGGACTCGACGGCTGGAGCCGCGCGCGCCAGGCGGAGCTGGTGGCGCTGCTGCTGCTGCTGGGCCTCACCGTGCAGCTCGTCTTCTCCTGGGCCCCCTTCGACTCCAGCGACTACCACCCCGTCACCTACCTCGCCTTCCCCTTCATCCTCTGGGCCGCCCTTCGCTTCGAGGCCCGGGGCACCACGGCCGCCCTCGCCATCCTCGCCGGCCTGTCCCTCCTGCATACCCTCGCCGGCAACGGGCCCTTCTCCCCGGCGCTCGTGTCGCCCCACTCCACCACCCGCAGCGTCGTCTTCCTCCAGACCTTCCTGGCCGCCATGGGCGTCTCGGGGCTGCTGCTCGCCGCCGCCCTGCGCGAGCGCCGCGCCGCCCAGGAGAAGGCCACCCACCTCAACCGCGAGCTCCACCTGTCCCTGGAGGAGCTGGCCCACGCCCAGCGGGCCCTCGTGCACCGCGAGCGCATGGCCGCCCTCGGCGAGCTGTCCGCCAGCGTCGCCCACGAGGTGCGCAACCCCCTGGCCGCCATCTCCAACTCCGTCGCCGCCCTCACCCGCATGGCCACCCCCGAGGAGAACAGCACCGCCTGGGAGCTGCTCGGCGTCATGAGCGAGGAGATCGCCCGGCTGGACCACCTCGTCACCGGCCTGCTGGATTTCGCCCGTCCCGTCGAGCCCCGCCTCTTCCCCCAGGCACTCGACTCGGTCGTGGAAGGCGCTCTGGAGTCCTCGCTGCGCTCGGAGCCCGGCGCCAGACAGGTGCGGGTGACACGCGCGCTGGACCCGCAGCTGCCCCAGACGCTCCTGGACCCGCAGCTGCTTCACCTCGCCCTCAGCAACCTCTTCACCAACGCCCTGCAGGCCATGCCCCAGGGCGGCGAGCTGCGCGTGGAGCTGGGCCGCGAACAGTGCGGCGGCCGCACCATGGCCTCGCTCACCATCACCGACACGGGCCCGGGCATCCCCCCCGAGGTCATGGCCCGCATGTTCGAGCCCTTCTACACCACCAAGGCCGCCGGCACCGGCCTCGGCCTCGCCATCGTGCGCCGCATCGTCGACGCGCACCACGGCTGCCTCGAGGTGCGCAGCTCCGTGGGCCAGGGGACGACCTTCATCGTCCACCTGCCCCTCGGTGAGGCGCCGGGAACCGCTTCGGCCGCCTGAGTCGGCTCAGAACGGGATGCCACTGTCGTCGTCGTTGCCCCCGCCGCCGCTGTAGTCGTCGTCCCCGTGCGGCGGCGGCTCGTCGCCTCCTCCGCCCTCGCCTCCGCGCTGCCGGGCGATCTCCGCCTCGATGGACGCCAGCAACGCCCGCTCCCGGTCGTGCCAGCGGGACTTGCTCGGGTCCCCCAGCGAGCGCCTCGCGCCGTTCGCGTAGTACTCCAGGTCCCCCATGCTCGCGCCTCGGATGGGCCCGCCCTTGCTCCGCCCGTAGTTCGGGAACACCGAGATCTCTCCCGCCGCGCCACCTCCTCCTCCGCCTCCTCCCCCTCCGCCGCCTCCTCCGTACGAGGCCGACCTCCTCGGCGCCGCCGCCGCCGCGTCCGGCGTCGCTCCAATCGTCATGTCTCCCAGCTTCAGCGTGAACCCGTCCCCATTCCGGGTCGCCGTCCCCACTCGCACCTGCTCCACTCGCCCGTCCGGGCGCTTCACTGCCACCGTCACCGGATACTGATCGCTCATGCCCGCCGGAAATCACTCCCGGCACGGTGTGTCAACGACTCCTCGGGGCAGGGGTCCACGTCCCAACCCGCTCGTGCCGCAGGCGGGCTTCTCTCGTCCATGGGCAGACCCTCACCCTGACCCTCTCCCAGAGGGAGAGGGGATTGACTCGGGCTGGAACCCGGGGCTCGCGTTACCCTCACCCCGTCCCTCTCCCGGCGGGAGAGGGGTGGGTTGGGTGCCTCAGTGCAGTGAGATCCGCTCCTGCCCACCCTTCTTCCGCACCCAGGCCTTCGGCTTCGGCGGCGTCTGCGGCTCCTGCCTCTGCGGCGCCGCCGCCTCCGCCAATGCCTTCGACGCAGCCCGGCCCCTCGGCAACACCACTTCCTGCACCGACTGCGGCGCCGCGTCGTCCACCCAGCTGGCCGGCCGCCGGTTCGACTTCACCAGCAACCTCAGCTTCTGGTAGTGCGCAGAGCAGTACCCCTTCGAACGCGCCGGCCTCTTGCACCCGATGACCGCGCACCGCCGTCCCGCCGCCTCCACCGGACGGCCCCTCCTCCTCTCCGGCTCCACCGCCGCCGCTACCTTCCCCCGGGGCGCCGGCACCAGCGCCGCTACCGCCGGCGGCCTGCCTCCCCCACGGCCTCGGCCCGCAGGCGGCAACTCGATTCCCGGCAGCGCCAGCTGCAATGACTGCATCCGCGTGGCCAACGGTGCCAGCCGCAGGACGATGTCCGACAGCTCCTCGATGACATCCAGCCGCTCTCCCATGCGTGCAACGGCCTTGTGCATGGGCCCCAGCCGGGTCCGGAGCTCCGCCTGCACCATCTCCAGCAACGGTTTCTCGATCGACATGCGCGCACCATATGCCACTCAGGGGGTCCTCCCGCCAGTCCGACCAACACCCTCCCCACCCCGCTCTGTCGACCCGGCCACTCCCCCCACCGTCCACCCCCGCTCATCCCATGCCGAATGCTGCGGCGTCCGCGCCCCTCTTCGGGCATGGTTCGGCCCGCCCGGCACTGAGGAATCCCAGACATGATCCATGATCCGACCGACTGGCTTTGCATCAACACCATCCGCACCCTCTCCATGGACGCGGTGGAACAGGCCCACTCGGGCCACCCGGGCGCGCCCATGGCGCTCGCCCCCGTCGCCTACCAGCTCTGGCAGCAGGAGCTGCGCTACGACCCCACCAGCCCCGTCTGGCCCAACCGCGACCGCTTCGTGCTCTCCAACGGGCACGCCTCCATGCTGCTCTACTCCCTGCTCCACCTGACCGGCGTGCGCCGCGTCACCTCGACCTACTCCGTCGAGGACGAGGTGGCCGTGTCCCTGGACGACATCAAGAAGTTCCGCCAGCTGGACAGCTCCACCCCCGGTCACCCCGAGTACCGCTGGACCAGCGGCGTGGAGACCACCACCGGCCCCCTCGGCCAGGGCGTCTCCAACTCCGTCGGCATGGCCATGGCCTCCCGCTGGCTCGCCGGCTACTTCAACCGCCCCGGCTTCGAGCTCTTCGACTACGACGTCTGGGCCATCTGCGGTGACGGCGACCTGATGGAGGGCGTGGCCAGCGAGGCCGCCTCCCTCGCCGGCCACCTCAAGCTGCCCAACCTCTGCTGGGTCTACGACAGCAACCACATCAGCATCGACGGCAGCACCGAGCTGGCCTTCACCGAGGACGTGGGCAAGCGCTTCGAGGCCTACGGCTGGCGGGTGCTCCACGTGGCCGACGCCAACGACCTGGACGCGCTCTCCCAGGCCTTCCGCACCTTCAAGCAGGACCGGGGCCTTCCCACCCTCATCATCGTGCGCAGCCAGATTGGCTACGGCGCCCCCAAGAAGCAGGGCAGCGCCAGCGCCCATGGCGAGCCGCTGGGGGAGGAGGAGCTCAAGGGCGCCAAGCGCAAGTACGGCTGGCCCGAGGACGCCAGGTTCCTCGTGCCCGACGGCGTGCGCGAGCGCTTCTCCCAGCGCGTGGGCGAGCGCGGCAAGCGTCTGCGCTCCGAGTGGGAGGCGAAGTTCGCCGAGTACCAGAAGCAGTTCCCCGAGCTGGCGGACCACCTGCAGCGGATGCAGCGGCGCGAGCTGCCCGCGGGCTGGGACAAGGAGCTGCCCACGTTCCCCGCGGACGCCAAGGGCGCGGCCACGCGCGAGACGAGCGGCAAGGTGCTCAACGCGCTGGCGAAGAACTACCCCTGGCTGGTGGGTGGCTCGGCGGACCTCAACCCGTCCACCAAGACGTACCTGTCCTTTTCCGGGGCGATGAAGCCGGGGGACCACGCCGGGCGCAACATCCACTTCGGTGTGCGCGAGCACGCCATGGGCTCCATCGTCAACGGCATGGCGCTGTGCAAGGTGCGCCCCTACAGCGCCACCTTCCTCATCTTCAGCGACTACGAGCGGCCCGCCATCCGTCTGTCGGCCATCATGGAGGTGCCGAGCATCCACATCTTCACCCATGACTCCATCGGTCTGGGCGAGGACGGCCCCACGCACCAGCCGGTGGAGCACCTGGCCAGTCTGCGCGCCATTCCCGGCGTCATCGTGCTGCGTCCGGCGGACGCCAACGAGGTGACGGAGGCCTGGCGGGTCATCGCCCCGCTGCGGCACGAGCCGGTGGTGCTGGTGCTGACGCGGCAGGCGGTGCCGACGCTGGACCGGACGAAGTACGCGCCGGCCTCGGGGCTGGCCAAGGGCGCCTACGTGCTGGTGGACAGCCAGGGCACGCCCGACGTCATCCTCATCGGCACGGGCAGCGAGGTGTCGCTGTGCCTGCAAGCCCGTGAGCAGCTCGAGGGCCAGGGCGTGAAGACGCGCGTGGTGAGCATGCCCTCGTGGGAGCTGTTCGAGCGGCAGGACGAGGCCTACCGCGAGCAGGTGCTCCCGTCGTCGGTGCGGGCGAGGGTGGCGGTGGAGAAGGCGGCGACGTTCGGCTGGGAGCGCTGGGTGGGGCTGCGCGGCGCGGTGGTGGGCATGCGCAGCTTCGGCGCGTCCGCGCCCCTCAAGGCCCTGCAGCAGAAGTTCGGCTTCACCGTGGACAACGTGGTGAAGGTGGCCCACGAGGTGATGGAGCAGGCGAAGAAGTAGTCGCCCCGCGAGCGCCCTCTCCCCTCGGGGAGGGGGCGGACCTCGTCAGAGGGCGTTGAGCTTGCGCGGCGCGTGTTCGCTCCGCGCGCTCGACTTCAGGGTGAACGTGAAGGCCGTCCCCTGCTCCCTCGATGAGGACACGTCGATCGTCCCGCCATGGGCTCGGGCGATCTCCGACACGATGTACAGCCCGAGCCCCAGGCCGGTGCGCGGATGGCCGGCGGGCCCCCGCCGGTAGGGGCGGAAGAGCAACGGAACCATCTCGGGAGGGATGGGCGTGCCGCGGTTGGTGACCGTCAGCACCACGCCGTCCTCCGTGCGCCGCAGCCAGACGTCCACGGGCTCGCCGGGCTCGCCGTGCTCGAGCGCGTTCGCCACCAGGTTCGACAGCAGCTGGCCCACGCGCTCACAGTCGCAGAGGACTCCCATGCACTCGTCGGCGACGAACCGGATGGTGCGTTCGGGGTGCGCGCTCTCCAGCTCGGAGACGATGTGCCGGAGCGAGACCGCCAGGTCGTCCACGGGTGACATCGAGAGGCTGATTCCACCTCCCAGCTTCGCCCGGGCGAAGTCCATCACGTCGTCGACGAGCCTCGACATGCGCCGGCTGCTCTCGCGGATCCGCCGGACGACCTTGTGCTCCCGCTCGGAGAGCTGAGCGCGCAGCAGCGTGTCCGCGCCCAGGGTCACGGAGGAGAGCGGATTGCGCAGGTCATGGCCGAGCACGGCGATGAACTGTTCGCGCAGCTCCGCGGTCTGCTGCTCGCTCAGCAGCTGCTCGCGCGTCGCGCTCTGGCGTTCCTCCGCGTCGAGCTGGTGGGCGATGAGGTCCGCGAAGAGCTTCATCATCGCCAGGATTCTCGGTTCCGTGAGCTTCGCGGGCAGCGGATCGAGCGCACAGACGTTCCCGAAGTACGCCCCGTTCTTCAGGAAGATGGGCACCGCGATGTAGCTCTCGAAGCGGTACATCTTGGGAGTCCGATGGTCGCGGTAATGAGGATCCTGGCTGGCGTGGTTGATGATGATGGGGGTGAGGGAGTCGCGAACCTCGCTGCACAGCGTGGTCGCGACCTCGAGGCTGTCGCCGGGCTTCAAGCCAAAGGCGATCTCATCGTGCACCGCGCACGCGGTCCAGGTGTCCCGGGTGACGCGCGCGACGAGCGAGAAGCGAAGGCCCGTCGTCTCCGTCACGACCCGCAGGATGGTGGGGACGGCCTCCAACCGGGAGATCGCCTCGACGTCGGATTCGATGGAGCGGGCCATGTGAGCAAGCGGGGCGAAGTGAGCGACGGAGACCCAGCGCCCCCGTTTTAGCTCGCCCAGGACTTCAACGCGCATCCGGAAACCGAAAGTCACGGCTCCTGTGTGGAGTGGCGGGCCAGGGTACGAGCGGTCGGCCTCCTCTCGAACACAGTCCAGATGAAACGTCGGCTCCGGAACGGGTGCCCGGGCCCCGACGTGACGTTTCCCCTGACGAGCAGGAGAAATCGGTGCATGCGCCATGCACTGCCCCTCCTCATGCTCCTGCTGTTGGTCGCCTGCCCCCGCTCGCGGCAGCCCGAGCCTCGCGATTCCGGGGAACCCCCGTCGCACACGGCGCCGGAGGGGGAGCTCCCGCCGGATGAGCGCACGGAGCAGAGGAGCGCCGACGTCTCGGAAGAGACGGGAGGGACCGGGGACACCGCCGAGTCTCAAGGCGGCACGTCTGGGAAGAAAACGCCACGGCGGGCAGCCAAGAAGGCCAACGGAGCCACCGACGCCAGCCCGGAGTTTCCCTGGCCCCCACCCGCCCCCAGCACCTCCACCGTCATTCCAGGCAACCTCCTGCCATCGCCCACCCCGGAGAGCACGCTCGGGCAGGTCGCCGATCACCTCTCGAAGGCCCTCCAGGCCCAGGGGTACGTCGAGATGGCCTGGTTCCGGGTTCCCCAGGGCTTCGCGCTCGTCACCCAGCTCGAGCACATCCGGGAGGACGGAACCCCCGTTCCTCCTCCCGATCGATGGGGGGACAGGCTCAAACCCGCGAGGATTCGCAGCCTGAGGGACTATCTGCGCGGCCTGTTCGTGGCGCCCGAGGGCCGGTTCCGGCTCATCGTCTTCCTGGTCACCAGCGCCACCGTGTCCCTCGGAGAGCCAGCCGAGCGCGAGAAGGCCATGGCCTGGTTGTCCTCGGGCTCGCTCGTCCTGGATCGCACCACGGGAGCGCAACCCTATACGTCGAATCACAAAGCGCAGGTGCTTATCTATGAGTTCGAGAAGCCCTCCACCTCGGCCCAGGCGAACCTCGTCAAACCCAGTGCACTCACGGCGTTGGAACACCTGAAGGCCGCGGGAATCACCAACGCGCTCCAAGGTGCACCATGAGCAGCACCGCCTCGACCACCCACGGCAGTACCCCCTTCCCCTCTCTCCCCGAGCAGCGGCGCTCCGGACGCAGGATGAGCCTCACCCGCTGCCAACGCCGCCTGCTCCTCGTCTGGTACATGGGCGCGGCCCCCGCCTTCCTCGTGCTGATCATCCAGACGCTCACGAGCTTCTACGAAGGTCATGGGCAGAGCCCGAACGAGGTATGGGGCTGGTTCCTGCCCACCTTGATGCCGACCCTGCTCCTGGTGACCGGCGTCGTGGCCAAGGAGGCACGCAAGCCCCATTCCCAGGAGCAGACCGTCGAGCGTTACTACTTCCGTCTGGCCTTCTGGCTCTCCGTCTCCTACCTCTTCGTGGTGAACGTCGTCCTGTTCGCCATGCCCCTGCTCAGGCAGCTGCAGGGCTCCGAGAGCATCATCGGCTACCTGACCAAGAGCAGCCTCTTCCTCGGGCCCTTCCAGGGACTGGTCGGCGCCGCCATGGGAGCCGTGTTCACCTCGGCGAAGTGAGGAGTGTCCACTCCGGAAGAAGAGAAACTTGTGGCGGCCCCCGGGAGAAACACAGGATGCACCCCGGTCTCATGAAGGGACCGTCTCATTGGAGAAGGACGGGTGGTCATGCGTTCGACGTCTCGGATTCGCACCGTGGGTGTGCTCGCCGCGCTGATGTTCCTCGCGCCGGCCTGCAAGCGTGACAGCACGGAGGCCAAGGGCCCCGAGGCCCCCCCGGCGGGTGGAGCCGCCTCGGGCGTGAAGATCGCCCTGCTGCTGCCGGAGTCGAAGACCGCCCGCTACGAGACCCATGACCGTCCGCACTTCGAGCGCAAGGTGAAGGAGCTGTGCGCGAACTGTGAGATTCTCTACAGCAACGCGGACCAGGACGCCTCCAAGCAGCAGAACCAGGCCGAGGCGGCGCTGACCAACGGGGCCAAGGTGCTGGTGTTGGACCCCGTGGACTCGGCCTCGGCCGCCGCCATCGTGACGCGCGCCCGGCAGTCCAAGGTGCCCGTCCTCAGCTACGAGCGCCTCATCCTCAACGCGGACGTGGACTACTACATCTCCTTCGACAACGAGAAGGTGGGCAAGCTCCAGGCCCAGGCGCTGCTCGACAAGCTCAAGGCGGATGGCAAGGGCAGCGGCTCCATCGTCATCATCAACGGCTCGCCCACCGACAACAACGCCAAGCTCTTCAAGGCGGGCGCGCACTCGGTGCTCGACGGCAGCGGCCTGCAGGTGGGTGCCGAGTACGACACCCCGGACTGGAGCCCGGACAAGGCCCAGCAGCAGATGGAGCAGGCCATCACCTCGCTCGGCAAGGACAAGATCGTCGGCGTGTACGCGGCCAACGACGGCACGGCCGGTGGTGCCATCGCCGCGATGAAGGCGGCCGGTGTGTCGCCGCTCCCGCCCGTCACCGGGCAGGACGCCGAGCTGGCCGCCATCCAGCGCATCCTCTCGGGTGAGCAGTTCATGACCGTCTACAAGGCCATCAAGGCGGAGGGGGAGATCGCCGCCGAGGTCGCCGTGGCGCTGGCGCGCGGCAACCCCCTGCCCCCCGGCCGGGTGAACGGCAAGGTGAACAACGGCGCCAAGGACGTGCCCTCCATCCTCCTGCCCGCGCAGGTCGTCACGAAGGACAACGTGAAGAGCACCGTCGTCGCCGACGGGTTCTGGACGACCGCGCAGATCTGCGAGGGCTCCTACGCGAGCGCTTGCGCCTCGGCGCAGCTCACGCCCTGAGGTCCACCGCTGGCGCGCCCTCCTACCTGGCCTCGCGGGCCAGGGCGAGGGCGCCCAGCACCCCGGCGCGATCTCCCAAGCCGGGCGGGACGATGTACGCGTCGATGTGCTCGAGGATGGCGGGCGACTGGATGTAGCCGTTGAGCAGTCGCACCACCTCGGAGCGCACCAGTGGGAAGAGGTGCCGCTGCGCCATCACCCCTCCGCCGACGATGAGGCGCTGGGGCGAGAGCGTGCAGATGTAGTTCATCAGGGCGAGCGCGATGTAGTGCGCCTCGAGCGCCCAGGCGGGATGCTCGGCCGGCAGGGTCTCCGCGCGCTGGCCCCAGCGCTTCTCCAGGGCCGGGCCGGACGCCAGCCCCTCGAAGCAGTCGCCGTGGAAGGGACAGCCCCCGGGGAAGGGATCCGCCTGGAGGTCGTGAGGCAGGCGGAAGTGGCCCATCTCCGGATGGAGGAGGCCGCGCATCAACCGGCCGTTGATCAGCCCGCCCCCGCCGATGCCGGTGCCGATCGTCAGGTAGACGAACGTGTCGAGCCCCCGGGCCGCGCCCCAGCGGTTCTCTCCGAGCGCCGCGCCATTCACGTCGGTGTCGAAGCCGACCGGGACGTTCAGGGCGCGCCGGAACGGTCCGGCCACGTCCGCGTTCCTCCAGCCCGGCTTGGGCGTGGAGGTGATGAAGCCGTACGTCGGTGAGTCCGGGTGGAGGTCCACCGGACCGAAGGACGCGATGCCGATGGCGGCCAGGGGGCCCCGCTCGCGCGTCTGCGCCTGGAAGAACGCCAGGGCCTGACCGACCGTCGCCTCGGGCGTCGTGGTGGGGATGCGCACCTCGGCCCGGATGTCGTCCGGTCCCGTCCCCACCGCGCACACGAACTTCGTCCCTCCCGCTTCGATGCCACCCCACAGTGCCGTCACATCACCCTCCTGCTCGAGGCCTGTTCCCACTCCGAACGCAGCAATCCCCACACCTGCTGGTCCTTGCGCTTGCCGTCAATGAGGTAGTGCTCGCGCATCACGCCCTCCAGTTTGAAACCCAGCTTCCGCGCCACGCCCTGCGAGGCGAGGTTGTCCGCCGCCGTGGTGAGCCAGACGCGGTGGAGGAAGGGCCACTCGAAGAGGCGCTCCAGCACCCTGGCCACCGCCCGCGTGCCGATGCCCCGGCCGTGGTACGCGCTCGAGAGCATGTAGCCGATCTCCACCCGCCCCTGGAAGCGCGACAGCTCCCGCGCGGCCACCGTGCCGATGATGCGTCCGTCGAGCTCCACCATCCACCGGAAGCTCGTGGCCTTCGGGTCGGACAGGTCGCTGGTCGACGAGCGGAGGCGCTCGAGCAGCGACTCGCGCGTGGCGGGCTCCAGCGGCATCAGGGCACGCGAGACGGGCTCATCTCGCATGGCCATCCACACGTCCACGTGCTCGGGCAGGGCGGGGACCAGGCGGAAATCGGGTGTCATGGGGCGCCACTGTAACGCCCGGACGGCCGGAGGGCAGGCAAGTCGCCATGCCGCCGAGCGACCTGCCCGGCGAGCCGCCGCTGCACGCAACGGGGACACGCCTCAGCTTCCGGCCACAGCGGCACACACGAGACAAGGGGAAGACGCCATGACGAAGACGAAGCTTCTGCTGACGGGGCTCCTCGCGGGCGCGGTGGCCTTCGGTACCGCCTGCAAGACGGACCAGGGCGCCACCACCGGCACGGACACCACCACCGCCCCGAATCAGACCCCCCCACCGCCTCCGAGTACCGACACCGACACCGGCGGCTCGGGCTACGACAACCCGGAGCGCGGCCAGGACGTGAACCCGCTGCCCGACGAGGGCACGCGCGAGCGGGAGCCGGGCGTGCACCAGGGGGACACCCATGCCCCCGCGGGCAACCCGGGTCTCGAGCCGGGCCCCCTGGGCGAGGAGCGCGACCTGAGCAACGAGACCGGCGAGGAGCCGAACAACCCGGGCTCCCAGTCCCCGCAGCCCATCAATGACAATCCCGAGAGCGGGGAGGACGGCACGTCTCAGCAGCCGCGGCCGTAGGCTCCCTACGCGGGAGCGAGCCGGCTCCAGAGGTCGCGCGCCTCGTCCAGGTCCACCGCGCGGAACCTCACCGGCGCTCCCGGCCTGCGAGCGGCCAGACTGCCCCAGTCCGCGCGGATGACCACCGCGAGCACCGGGTAGCCGCCCATGGTGGGATGGTCCGGCCCGAGCACGATGGCCTCTCCCGAGGATGGCACCTGGATGGCGCCGCGCACCATCGGTCCGGACAGTCCCGAGCCCGCGTCGGCCTGCGGCAACCTCGGCCCGTGCAGCCGCATGCCCACACGGTCGCTCGAGTCCGACACGGTGAAGGTGCCATCCAGCAGCACCTCCGCCGCGCCCGCGCCGAAGAAGCCCAGGTCCGGCCCGAGCACCACGCGCACCTCGGACTCCAGCGACGGCGCCGTGCCCGTCGTCTCCACCCGGGCGCCACCTCCAGGCCCGAGCGGCAGCACGTCCCCGCGCTTGAGCAAGCGGCCCTCGAGACCGCCGAACCGCGCCACCGGCAGCGTGCCCCGCCCGCCGAGCACCTCGGGCACGGCGAGCCCGCCCTCCACGGCCACGTAGCGCACCACCGCCCCATCGGGCGCCGGCACCGAGACGCGCCCGCCGTCCTCCACCTGGAAGGCCCGGCCGTCCACCGACACCCACGCGCTCCGCCCGTGCAGCCGCAGCTCCAGCCGCCCGTAACACTCCAGCGCCGCCGCGCTCCACACGTTGCCCACCGCGCGATTGGCCGCGGCCAGCCACTCGGGCACCAGCGCGCCGCCGGGTGGCACCCCCTGGTGCATGCTGCCCGCGCGTCCCCCGTCCTGCACCAGCACCGCCCCGCCGACGTCGAGCACCTCCCACGTTGCGTCCATGTCAGTCCACCCGCTCGAAGAGCACCCGGTCACCGAGTCCCAGCAGCGCGCCGGAGTCGGGCCGGAAGGCGGTGAAGTCCACGGCGGTGGCGATGAGGTTCCACCCGCCCGGCGAGGCGAACGGGTAGATGCCCGTGCGCTGTCCGGCGAGCCCCACCGAGAGCGCCGGCACACGCGTCCTCGGCGTGGAGAGCCGGGGCACGGCGATGCGCGCATCCACCTCGCCCAGGTAGGCGAAGCCCGGGAGGAAGCCCACGCTGCGCACCGTGTACTCGCGCGAGGCGTGCAGCAGCGCCACGTCGTCCACCGACAGGCCCACGTTCTCGGCCACCGCCTCCAGGTCCGGTCCGTCGTAGCGCACGCGCACGGTGACGAGCGGCCGCTTCTCCACCACCGCCGGACTCGCGGTCAGCCGGCCCAGCACGTGCCGCGGATCCTCGGGCGGAGCCGCGGGGTCGAAGTACACGCAGGCGTGCGCCTCGCCCACCACCACATCCACCACCCGGGGATGGGCCTTCAACGCCTCCAGCACGGCGCGCCGCTCCAGCCGCGCGGGCAGCACGAGCCGCAGCGCGGCCTCCCCGAGCGACTCGGTGCGCAGGGAGAGCACGTCCAGCACCTCGCGCACCTCGCGGGCCATCTCCACCGCGCCCGGCGAGTCCCCGTGCACGCACAGCGTGTCCACCGTCCCCTCCAGCACCAGGCGCAGCGCGTTCTCCCGCGCCAGGGAGGGCTCGCTCAGCACCGCGCCCGGCTGCCCGCGTGGAATCAGCGAGCCATCTGGAAGCGTCCCCCGGTCCGCGAACCCCTCGCGCGCGTAGGCCAGCCCCACCGCCCGGGCCGCCTCGCGCAGCGCACCCGCGCCCGGACCGATGAAGGTGACCCCCGGGCCCAGGGACTTGACGATGCCGTCCACCACCGCGCGCGCGAGCGCGGGCTCGCGGTTGGCCGCGTGGTACAGGGCCCCGTGCGGCTTGGCGTAGCGCACGGGCACGCCCACCTCGGAGGCCAGCATCGTCAGCTCGGCGCACTGGGCGGCCACCTGGGCACTCAGCACCTCGGGAGCCACCGACAACTCCCGCCGCCCGAAGTGCTCACGGTCCACGAAGGAAGGATGCGCTCCGACCCGCGTCCCATGGCGCGCGCACGCGTGGAGCGCCCGACGCATGGAGCGCTCGTCCCCCGCGTGCCCGCCACAGGCGATGTTCGCCACCTGCGCATACGTGTAGAGCCGCTCGTCCTCGTCGGGCAGCTCGCCCAGGTCGATGTTGAGGAGGCATGGGGCCATGGACGCCGCACGCTACCCGAGCAGTCCTCCCCGCGCAGCCTCTCAGAGGGCGAGACGCTCCCCGGGTGACGCCCTGTGACTCGGAGTGAGGGAGCACCGGGGGCGCGGGGATTGAAATAAAGCCCGCGAGGGTCCGTCAGAAGCGGCGTTCACGAAACCGTGATTTGAACTTCAGGGGATACCCACCATGAACCGAATGAACCGCCTGTCTTCCGCCCTGGTCGCCTCCCTCCTCTTCTCCGGAGGCGCGTACGCGCAGGGGTGGAACAACCAGCACGAGCGCGCGCAGGACCGCCGGGAAGTGCGCCAGGACAAGCGCGAGATGCGGGACGACCGTCGCGACGTGGCGGAGCTGGAGAACGTGCTGACGCGCTTCGACCGGGCCTATGCGCGCCGGGACGAGGGCGACATGCGCGATGTGGAAGACCGGCTGCGCCAGCTGGTGAGGGCGGAGCTGGCCGAGAGCCAGAACGAGCTGGAGGCGGACAAGGCCGAGGTGCGGAGGGACGGCCGGGAGGCGCGCTCGGACCGGTGGCAGGGCCGGGGAGAGTACAGGGATGACCGCCGCGATCGGCGGGACGACATCCGGGACGTGCGCGTGGAGAAGGCCTCGCTGTCGGCGCGCATGAGCATCGCCCGGGAGCTGTCCACGCTGGTGGGCAGCCGGAGGCCGTCGGACCTGAACCGCACGCGCACGCTCATCACGCAGCTCATCGACCTGGGCCGGCAGGAGATGAGGCAGAACAAGCAGGAGCTGCGCGAGGACAAGCAGGAGCTGCGCGAGGACCGGCGCCAGCGCCGCTACTAGAAGAACCCCCTCTCCCCCTGGGAGAGGGCCGGGGTGAGGGTCTTCCGCGCCCCACCCCGGGTCCCGCCGCTCGCTAGAGAGGAGGCAGGGACTTGCGGACGCTCTCGCGAGCCTCCATGCGCGCGACCCAGGCCTTCACGTGGGGGAAGGGCTCGAGGTCGACACCCATGGGGGTGCGCAGCAGCAGGGCGGAGACGAGGGAGAAGTCGGCGATGGTGAGCTTGCCGCAGAGGTACTCCCTGCCGGCGAGCGTCTTCTCCAGCACGCCGAGGTCGCGGCGGACCTTCTCCATGCCGGCGGCGTACTTCGCCTCGTCCTTCGCGCGACCCATGAACTTCGCGTAGAGGGTCTCACCCATCACCTCGCCGGTGGAGGGGGCGAAGGTGGTGGCGTGCCACTGCAGCCACTGCTGGACCTGGGCCACGCCGCGCGCGTCGGTGGGCAGCAGCCCGCTCTCGGGCTTCTTGGCGGCCAGGTAACAGAGGATGGCGTTGGACTCCCAGAGACAGAAGCCGTCGTCCTCGAGGGTGGGGACCTTGCCGTTGGGGTTCCTGGCGAGGAAGTCGGGCGCCTTGTGCTCGCCCTTCATCATGTCGACGGTGACGAACGTGACGGGCAGGCCCAGCTCGTACACGAGGGCGCGGACCTTGAAGGCCGCGCTGGACATCGGGTGCTCATAGAGCTTCATGGTGCTACTCCTGGGGGTAGGGATGCCCTGGAAACGGGCGCGCTCCCTATGCCAGATCGCCCGGGCGCGTGTCCCGGCGGAGTGGGGACCCCCGTTTCCCTGAAGGTCCGGGCCCCCACCATTCCCGCCGCTTATGCGCGGAGCCAGAGGGCCGCGGAGCTTCCTCCCCCTCACTCCACGTAGGGAACCACCCCCCGTCCCCAGAGGGAAGAAGGCACGGGGTACTTCTTCACCCGGTGTCCCGACTGCTGCCGTCAAGGGGGTGGATATTCCCAACCTCCCCGGGTCCGTCGGGCACCCGACTTTACAGGGCGATGACCGTCTTGTATCAATTCATCAACGCGCTCTCAGAATCCTGGGGGCGTGGGCTCGAGAACCGGATGCAGTGGGGGCCGGTTCTCGAATCCAAGAAACCCGAAGCCATACGAAAAGCTCGCGATGGGACGGGCACGGGTCGACATGCGCGCTCCTGCCGTCAACTCGCAGTGGAGGCTGTTGATGAGAGTGCAGCGGATGGTGCTACCGCTCTCGCTCGCCCTGATGGGCCTGAGCGGGTGCAATGTGTATGACCGGTGGAGCGGTACGGAGTTCAACGCCGGTCCGATCGATGTGACGAACTTCCCGGCCGACTATCTGGGCAGCGGGGGCAACCGTCAGATCGCGGGCCTCGGCGCCTTCCAGGCCAAGCTGGCCTCGGCCGGTGAGCAGCGCGTGGAGTACTTCCTCTTCCAGCTGCCGACCACCCTGCGCACGACGGCGGGCCTGGCCAACGCGCTCACGCTGCGCAGGGGCGCCACGGCGGTCCAGGCCACCCCCAGCGCCTACGTGTTCGACGGTTGCGATGCGCCCGCGAACTATGCGTTCGACCTCGAGCGCGACGGCATCAACATGGGCGAGCAGGGCACCATCTTCACCCGGCTGCCCACCGCCACGTACGCCACTGGTGCCACGCCGACATACTCCTACGTGCCCATCGTCTCGAAGGTGCAGGTGACGTCCAACGGCGTGGCCTGCCAGCAGCTCAAGAGCGAGGAGGCCGTGGTGGCCAGCCGCGAGGTGGTGGTGCCGCTCACCGCCCCCGTCAACGGCAAGATGGTCGGCATCCCCGACAGCACCTACCACGCCTATGCCGTCATCGATCCGGGCTCGGGCGTCTACCACGCCGAGGACCTGGTCTCCGCGGATGACGAGTCGCTCCCGCTGACCGGCGTCGGCATCCAGAAGTGGGGTTGGTACAACCAGTACCTGCTGGCCTACATCGACGGTGGCCAGGTCCCCACCACCACGACGACCAACAGCGCCGGTGCCGAGGTCGTGAGCATCGTGACGCAGAAGCTGTACTACCCGGTCTCGGGGGCCCTGGGCGCGGGCGAGGACGTGCTGCAGGCCGCGCGCGGCCAGCCCGGCTACTCGCCGGTGTGCAAGGTCTACACCTACGACCCGGGCGCGGCGACGGAGCTGCCCACGAGCGCGGCCGAGATCGAGGCGGACTATGCCGCCACCATCAAGGCCGTGACTGGCGCTAGCAGCCTCGTCTACTGCCTCCAGGCCGAGAACCAGGACCAGTAACGAGAGCGCGGGAGAGAAAAGAACATGAAATTCAAGAATCAGAAGTGGTTGTCCCTCGCCCTCGCCCTCGCCATCACCGGTCCGGGCACGGCATTCGCCGCCGGCGAGCTGAACGGCCGCATCAACGGCAAGCTCCTCGAGTCCGGCACCAAGGCGGCCCTTCCGGGCGTCAAGGTGACCATCTCCTCGCCGGCCCTCATCGGCGGCTCCAAGGAGATCGCCACCGCCAATGACGGTTACTTCGAGATCGCCAACCTCCCCCCCGGTGAGTACACCGTCGAGTTCAGCATGGAGGGCGTCAAGCCCCTCAAGCGCAAGCTCACGGTGCGCCAGGGCGAGACCAGCCCGCTGAACCTCCAGTGGAACGTGGAGTCGGCCGCCGAGGAGACCATCGTCGTCGAGTACGAGGCTCCTCCGACCCGCCCCGACACCACCCAGTCCGGCACGGTGCTCTCTTCGTCCGGTCAGTCGAAGGTCGCCTCGGGCCGCAGCTACCAGAACGTGGCCCAGCAGGTCGCGGGCGTGAGCGGTGGTGCCAACCCGGACGTGCGCGGCGCCACCTCCATCATGAACCGCTACCTGGTGGACGGCATGGACATCACCGATCCGGTGACGAACACGTTCTCCGCCAACATCAACTTCGACTCCGTCGGCTCCTTCGCCGTCCTCACCGGCGGTATGGAGGCGAAGTACAACTCGATGGGCGGCGTGATCAACCTCATCACGAACGGTGGTTCGGATGAGTTCCACGTCGACGCGTCGTTCTACGGCAACCACTACAAGCTGGCGGCGCCGGCCCAGTACGGCTCCAACCTGTACGAGGGCTACCGTCCGTTCGACCCGACGATCCGCCCGCCGACCCAGGGCGCCCAGGGCAACATCAACGTCAGCGGCCCCATCCTCAAGGAGAAGCTCTGGTTCAACGTCTCCTACCAGTACACCAACAACCAGGCCTCCGTGCCGTCGGGCCCGCCGCTCAACCTCCAGGCCCCCAACCGCGAGTTCATCGGTCACTACCTGCGCGGTAAGCTGACGTTCGCCCCCGGCTCGCACAGCCGCCTCACGCTGTCCGCCTCGTCCGACCCGGCCACCATCGCCTACGCGGACAACAGCAGCGCCACGGCGAACTCGACCACGCCGTTCGCCAGCCGCCTGCAGAAGCAGGGTGGTGCCTTCGGTACCCTCATCTGGGAGTACTTCCCCACGGATGACGTGACCTACAAGGCCCAGGTGGGTGCGCAGCAGAACACCATCGAGTCCGGTCCCCAGGGCCAGATGGGCAACCTCGACCTCGAGGCCATCCGCAACGCCTACAACGACCAGACCCTGACGTACGACCCCAACCGTGCGCGTCACCTCAACCGTGACGACGGCAGCTCCTGGTACAACACCGCCTCGCGCTCGGCCGATGCCCGCTACACGGCGATGGCGGACCTCTCCGCCACCAAGCGCGCCACCATCTTCGGCCAGCGTCACGAGGCCGAGGTCGGCTTCCAGGGCCGCGTGGTCCGCCGCGACTACTCCCAGTCGCTCCCCGGCGGCAGGAACTACACCGACCGCGGCGGTGGCGCGGGTGAGGCCGGCCTGTGCGTCGACAACGGCGACGGCACGTTCTCCGGTGGCTGCTACCAGTACGTCGAGACCCCGGACTTCAGCACCGTCGAGCAGGGCCTGGGCCTCGGCTTCTACGTGCAGGACCGCTACAAGCCGACCGACTGGCTCACCATCCTGCCCGGTCTGCGCTTCGACTACGGCGTGACCCAGGACGCGGACAACCGCATCGTGTCGCAGCTGGCCGGCTTCGGTCCCCGCCTCGGTGCGGCGCTCGACGTGACGCGTGACCAGAAGACCGTCCTGTCGGCCTTCTACGGGCGCTCCAACGAGACGCTGTCGCTGCTCTCGGCGGCCAACTCCTCGTCCGGTCCGATCTCCACCACCTACCAGTACAACGCCACCACGAAGGCGTTCGACAAGCTGTACGAGACGGGTGGTCCGGGCGGCACCCTGGTGGATCCGAAGAACCACACCGCGCCGCACTCGGACGAAATCATGGTGAGCCTGCGCCGCCAGGTGCTCAAGGGCACCAGCATCGGCGTCGAGTACACCTACAAGCACCTGCAGAACATCTGGGACGCGGTCGAGACCAACGTGCTGTGGGATCCGACCGGTACGCGCGTCATCGGCTACCGGGATCCGAGCAAGGGCGTGGTCTACCAGTTCACCCGTCCGGACGATAACTGGGTGAAGTACCAGAGCGTCGACCTCATCCTGGACGGCCGTCCCACGCCGGAGATCGAGTTCTACGCGGCCTACACGCTGTCCTTCCGCTACGGTCCGGGCAACGAGTCGATGGGCCAGCTGGGCACCGGCATCGGCCAGTACGACAACGTGCGCCAGAAGCAGTTCTACACGGGCTACGCGCTGGGCGACACGCGGCACCAGATCAAGTTCACCGGCTCGTACACGTGGAAGGGCCTGAGCATCGGTCCCAGCATCAGCTTCGCCACGGGCACGCCGCTGGCCAAGCGCTACAACTCCGCGGACGACGCCGTCACCGGCTACATCCTGCGCTCGCCCGTGGGCACCACCCCGGGCACTGGCAACGACCCGAAGCAGATCACCGAGTTCCGCCTGCCGGACGTCCTGGTGGTCAACGCCCGCGCGACCTACGACTTCTCGGAGCTGACCGGCCAGAAGATCAGCCTCATCGCGGACGCGTTCAACCTGTTCAACTCGGCGAGCGCCACCGGTATCCGCCGCGACGACGGTCTGAGCAACCCGAACAACTTCGGCCTCGTGTCCTCGCGTCAGCAGCCGCTGCGCGTGCAGCTGGGCGTGCGCTACCAGTACTAGCCACCGCCCTCCATCCGGCGGCCTGGACGTAGCGGGCCGCCGAGTGGTGTGACAGACGCCCCTTCCCCGCGTTCCGGGGAGGGGGCGTTCGCATTCGTGGCCCCCGGGCATGCTGGCAAGCGCCACCTGGAGGACAAGCGCCGGGCCCGCTCAGCAGCCGGGCGGACACTGTGGCGACCGCGCCCTCGACGCGGAGGATGGATTCCTCCCCAGGGCCGGTATTCTGTGCCCCTGCCCATGTCCTCCAAGCCCTCCCTTCGTCAGGTCCTCGCCAGCCCGCGTGCATGGCTCCTCGTGGCGCTCGGCTTCGCCTCCGGTCTGCCCCTGCTGCTCGTGGGTGGCACCCTGTCCGCGTGGATGACCAACGAGGGCGTCAACCTGAAGACGATCGGCGTCTTCACCCTGGTGGCCTCGCCCTACACCTTCAAGTTCATCTGGGCGCCCCTGATGGACCTCAAGGCGCTGCCCTTCCTGGGCCGGCGGCGCGGGTGGATGCTCGTCACGCAGCTGGGCCTCATGGGCGCCATCGCGGCCATGGGCACCGTCAACCCCAAGGACTCGCCGCTGGCCATGGCCAGCCTGGCGCTGCTGGTGGCCTTCCTCTCCGCCAGCCAGGACGTCGTCTCCGACGCGTGGCGCACCGACACCCTCTCCGCGGAGGAGCGCGGCTTCGGCGTCGCCACCTTCGTCATGGGCTACCGCTTCGGGATGATCGCCGCCGGCGCCGTGGCCCTCAGCCTCTCGCAGTTCATCGGCTGGCCGCGCACCTACTGGCTCATGGGCGCCCTCATGCTGGTGGGCGTGGTGGCCACGCTGCTGGCCCGCGAGCCCCAGGGCCAGCGCCCCCCGCGCACCCTCACCGAGGCCGCCGTCGTCCCCTTCTTCGACTACTTCCGCCGCAACGGCGCCGTGCTCGCCCTGCTCTTCCTGCTCCTCTACAAGCTGGGCGATGCCATCGCGGGCGGAATGACGACGCCCTTCTTCCTCAAGCTGGGCTTCTCCAACCTGGAGGTGGGCGCCATCAGCAAGGGCGTGGGCATGGGGGCCACCATCGTGGGCGCGCTGTTCGGCGGCGTGCTGCTGGCGAAGCTGGGCACGCGCCGCAGCCTCTTCATCTTCGGCGCGCTCCAGGCCCTCACCAACCTCACGTACCTGGCGCTCGCGCTGGTGGGCAAGCACCACCTCATGCTCGCGCTGGCCATCTGCACGGACAACCTGTGCGGCGGCATGGCCACCACGGCCTTCGGCGCCTTCACCATGTCGCTGTGCAACAAGCGCTTCAGCGCCACCCAGTTCGCGCTGCTCTCCGCGCTGGCCAACCTGGGCAGCCGCATGCTCACCGCCACCTCCGGCTACCTGGCCGAGTGGATGGGCTGGGCCGGCTTCTTCGGCCTCACCGTGGTGCTCGCCCTGCCCGCGCTCGTGCTGCTGGGCTTCCTGCCCGAGGGCATCGCCGCCCCCGTGGAGGAGCCGCCCGCACCCGAGCCCACCGCGCCCTCGGAGCCCGCCGCCGCCACCGCCGTGGCGCGCTGAGCGTCAAGGGGTTCACGCGACGTCCACTGTCTGACAAGGTTCCGGGTGGCCTTTCTTCCACCCGGAGCTTCCATGGCACGCCGACCCGGTCCGCCGAGCCTCTTGTGCGCCGCGCTCCTGCTGGGCGCGTGCAGGCCGAGGCCCGCCGAGCCCCCGCCCCCCGCCGCGGTCGCCGCGCCGGCCCCCACTCCCGCCCCGGCCGCCTCCGGGGCACCCGTCCGCATCACCGGCCTCAGCCTCTCCCTCCTCGAGCCCGTGCCCCCGGAGCACTGCCGGTGGGTCCGGCTCGGACTGGAGGGCGCCCGCGCGGAGCTCTTCACCTTCGAGGGGGCATGCGAGCGCGCCCAGCTCTCGTGGAGCCATGACGGAGGCAAGGGCGCCGTGCTCCTGGCGTCCCACGTCGAGGCCCCCGAGCGCGCGTGGGTGGTGGACTTCGCCTCGGGCCAGGGCGTCGAGCTCGCGCTGCCCTGGCTCGGCCACACCACGGACCTCGGCTTCGACCCCGAGGGCCACCCCGTCGCGCTCGTCTCCCCCGAGGGGTTGCCCACCACCGCCGAGGGGCGGCCCGTGGCCCGCGCCTTCCTCCACGAGGGCGATGGCTGGCGGCTGCTCGAGACGCTGGAGCTGGCCTCCTTCGGGCCTTCCACCTCGCGCGACGACCCCGAGGCCCTCCGCGCGACGGTGACGGTGGAGCGCGGCAGCGATGACCTCGCCGCGCTCGGCAACGCCTTTCCCCATAAGCGCTCCGGTGGAGATGGCGAGTGGGTCCTCGCGCGGACTCCGGGCGGTCCGCTCTTCTCGTGGAGGGCACGGGCCGGGCAGCCCGACTCCTGCATGCCCCTGAGCTGGTACGAGGGCTCCCGGATCACCGAGCCCGAGCGCCTCGCGCTTCCCGCCGAGGCCTGCTTCCAGCTCTACCTGCGTGAGGACGTGCTCCTCGTGTCCAGCGAGGAGGCCGCGCGCCTCTACGACGTGAAGCGGCACAAGTGGCTCGCCTCGGCCGACAAGGCCCTCGCGGCGCGCTTCTGGCCCCCGGTCCTGGTCACCGCCGCCAGCCCCTTGCCTTGAGGCAGGGGTGACGGGAGAGGCTCCCCTTCCCGCCTGCCCTCCTGCCGGACTCCCGGGCCACGTTGCCGCCGGACGGGGGCATCATGACCGTTGGTCTTCAGGAGGCATTCCACCATGGCCAACCAGGACAGACCCCCTCCCCCGCAGCCCGCCGAGGACATGTTCGGACGTCCCACGGATCCGCGGCACGAGAAGGAGGAGGGGCAGCCCACCCGCGAAGAGCAGGGTGCCCATCGACGTCCCCAGCACGCCAGCTCGGACGAGTCCCGCGAGCCCGCCAAGGGAGAGCCCGAGAAGTAGCTACCTGCAGGCCGGGTCCAACAGCTCGGGCCGGTACTCGAAGTGCATCGTGTCATAGTGGTACCAGCGCCCGCCCCAGATGAAGCCCTCGGCCTCGAAGGCGTCCACGATGGCCTGGGGAATCCGGTTGGCCCAGCGCACCGGCTCCTTCGGCTTCGCCCACTCCCAGTAGTGCGAGCGCTTCACGTTCACGTCGATGGAGATGCCGTAGGAGTGCGCGCTCTGCCGGTTGGTTTGGGCGATGTTCCGCCACACGAAGGTGCCTCCCAGGTTCATCAGGTACGGCCGCAGCGAGGGCTCCCGCTTCACCGCCTCGTCGAGCCGCTTCGCCACGCGCGCGAAGGCCGGCGCCACCTTCCGGTGCACCTTCAGCTTCTGTCCCAGGAAGTCGATGTCCACCACGTCCACGTGCGCCTGGGTGTCGCCGTAGGTCGCGTGGAAGAGCGCGTCGAACCGGATGCGCCCCGGGTCCTCGTTCTCGCGCGTCACCGGAGTGATGGGCCCGGGGACGTAGGGAATGGAGAACGTGTCCTCCAGGTCCGGTGAGGCCAGCTTCTCCTCGAAGGACTTCTGTCGTCCGTCGTCCCACGGGTACGTGGCCCCCCCGAGCTTGAAGTGCCACGCGCCGTCCACCTTCACCGGCTCCACCGGGTACCACTTCGACAGGCACGCCAGCGCCCGAGGAGGAGCCTCCTCGGCCCGGGCGAAACCTCCGAGCGCGAGGGAGAGCAGCACGCACGGGAGGCGCGGAACCCGGCGATTCGTGACGGCGAAAGGCATGGCGCCATGGTGGCACACCCGCGCCTCCGCGTGCCCCGTGGTGGTGGGGTATGGTCCTTCCATGCGCGTGGCCCTGCTCGTGAGTCTCCTGCTGCCTGGCCTTGGCGTGGCGGCGGAGCCCTACGTTCCCCCCGCGGCCATTGAAATCGCCGGGTACTCGGAGAAGCCCCTCTGCCCGAGGGGCGTCGAGGACGACCCGGACACGGAGGAGGATGAGTCGATCGAGCCGGACTGCCCCGCACTGCGCGGCAAGTCGCTGCGCGAGCTGTCCATCCTGCGCAACACCATCTTCGCCCGCTATGGCTGGGCGGGCTTCCGCAAGACCTGGCTGCGCGAGCACTTCAAACAGCAGCCCTGGTTCAAGCCCAACCCGAGCTTCTCCTACAAGCTGCTCTCGGACGTCGATCGCGTGAACGTGCAGGCCATCGCCCGCCACGAGATGAGCCTCACCTACCAGGACCTGGAGGAGAGGCGGGACACCCTCCTGGCCAAGGCCGGCAAGTGGTGGGGCGATGCCCCGACGTACGAGGACGCAAAGGGCCGCGACCTTCCCTCCTGCGACCCGAACGACTTCATGGCGGCGGACGCCGAGCAGAAGGTCATTCGCTACGAGTTCTCCGAGGTCGAGAAGGAGATCGTCAGCTCCAAGGACTGCACGTACCACCGCTCGCTGGCCAGTTCCCAGCCCTCGGCCCCCCGTGCGCCGGACTTCAAGAAGCTCGAGCCCCAGGAGCGCATCGAGCTGGGCCTGCTCAGCCGCGCCATGGGGAGCTTCGCCTCGGACGACGCCTCGCGCGGAGAGCTGGAGAAGTCCCTGGACGAGGTGCTCTCGCTCAAGGAGCTGCGCGAGCTGTCGCTGCGCGACCTGCGCCTGCTGCGCAACACCCTCTACGCGCGGCGCGGACGGCCCTTCAAGTCGCCGGTGCTGCAAAAGCACTTCGCGCACATGCCCTGGTACAAGGCGGACCCGGACTACACGGATGCGCGCCTCACGAAGAACGACCAGCGCAACGTGAAGCTCATCCAGTCCGTGGAGAAGGAGCTCGGCGGAGCCCTGAAGGACGAGGACTTCCTCATCCCCAACCCCGAGCACCGCAAGGACCCGCCCGACCCCGGCTTCATCTCCGGGGCTTGATGAGCCCCTGACCGCCCCGGGTGGGCGGAACCGAGAGAGACGAACAGCACGCGCCGCACCGGGCTCCGGTCAGCGGATGAGCACCCGTCCGCCCTGGAGCCGCACCTCGCTGCCCAGGTCCTCGGAGAGGCTCTGGAGGAGCTGTGCCACGCCCAGGTCGTCCGAGCGCCGGGGAGGCTCGCGCAGACCAGCCTGGAGGGGCACGGCCTCCACGTCCACCGCCGCCCCCGCGTCGTCGATGCGGAAGCGCAGCACGTAGGCGTCACGCTCGTCCGTGCAGCCGCAGGCGAAGGCCAGGTTGCCCAACGAGTACGCGATGATGCCTCGCCCGTGCCGCTCGATTCCCTGCGGCGTGTGCGGACCGTGTCCCAGTACCGCCGTGGCTCCCGCGTCGATGAGCTTCCCCGCCAGCCGGCGCTGCTCCTCCGTGGGCAGCAGAGAGCCCGTGAGGCCCCAGTGCAGCGACACCAGCACCACCTGGCCCGCCTCGCGCGCCTGACGCACCCGGGACTCCAGTGTGGACTCCTCTTCCGGAGACCAGTGCTCGGGCAACTCGCGCGCGATGAGGCGAAGCTTGTGGCCTCCGCGCTCCAGCTCCGCGTCCGTGGAGGAAGTGGCCGCCTGGATGCCCCGCTCGCGCAGCCGCGACACCGTCTCCGCGAGCCCCTTTTCACCCTGGTCCAGGGCATGGTTGTTGGCCAGGGAGACCACGTCCACGCGGCCCTTCAGCCACTTCGCCGCGAGGGGAGGCGCGTTGAAGCGCAGCGGCCCTGTGGGCCTGCCCCTGGCCGCGACTCCGGACTCGCGGCCGGACTTCGTGATGGGGCCCTCCAGGTTCACGAAGCGCACGTCGCCCTCGAGCAACCGGGACAGCGGCGCCACGTGCGCCTCGGTGGAGGGTGAACCCAGGTGCAGATCACCCGCCGCGGAGACGGTCACGGACGCGGCGCCCAGGCACAGCAGGAGAAGCCCGACCATGGGCCAAGCCTACCGTCAACGGATCTCCAATTCCTGGAAGACCACCCCGTCCAGCTCCAGGCGGTGCACCGCATCCACCAACCGCTCGCTGGCGAGGATGTTCGTCCACCCTTGCCTCAGACGAAAGACGTCGACATCCACGGGCAGGGAGGCGGCGTCGAGAATCATCCGTTCCGGGCGTTTGAGGGGCTCGTCTCCGCAGGTGGGGCAGCGCGGCTTGAAGTCGGGAGGCAAGCAGTCGGAGTGATAGAGCCCGTGCAGTTCGAGTTGAAGCTCGAGCAATTGCGGATGGCTCTTCTGCCGGAAGCGCACGTGGATGGGGCACCCCAGGAGGCCTCGGATTCCCGCCTCCTGGAGCCGCGCCAACGCCTCGCGACGCATGAAGAGCGTCCAGGGGTTCTGCATGTAGAGCTGGCCGAAATAGCCCGTTGCCGACCCCTCCACCGTGCCGAAGGACGTTCCCGGCTCCAACGGGGTCCCCTTGGGGGCCAATGGACGCACCAGCTCGCGCAACCGGTCGAACTCCGCGAGCGAGACCGGCCACGCCTCATCGAACTTCGCGCTCTCCGGGAGACCCGACACGTCCACACAGGGATAGTGGAGCCCCACCACACCACCCGATGCACCGCAGGCAGGGCACTTCTCCTTCACTCCCGGCAGTCCCCATCTGTGTCCGGCGTCCAGGTAGCCCGTGTAACGCGGCCCCAGGTTCCTCTCCATCAGATAAAACTTCACGTGTCTTGTTCCTCCGTTCTGCTCGGTACTCAGGGGGCGAGGAGTTGAGGACCCTCTGGGACAAGCGCACGACCGTAGGGTGAAATAGGACCCACGATGTCGAAGCGAAAGGCCAGCTCGAAGGCTTTGCCGAGCATCTCCGCCTGAGACACCTTGCGGTGCTGGTTGGCATTCATGAACTGCCGCCACGCTGCGTTCCACGCGCCACCGCGTCCCGAACCGCCGTGAATGCGCAGGTGTACGTGCTCAGGAATGACCATCGTCCACGCGTGGATGTCGATATCACTGTTCCTGAAGAACTTCCTGAACTCCGAGGCCTGGGGAAACAGGTGGTGCCTGATCAGCTTGCCTTGAAGCCTCGGGAAGGCTGGGAGGAAGCCTTCGCGGTACTGGAAGTGGAACGTCAGCCGGGGCCGGACGCCATCCCGAAGCCCCGCACGCCTCCAGTTGCGCTGGAAGCCGGGGCTACGAAAGGGAGGGCGATAACGCGCCAGTTCCACACCGTGCGACAGAGGCGGCGCCAGCGCCACCGCCTCCGGGTCCACGTCCTCGCAGCCGAAGACGCCGCACTCCCCTTCATCGCACGCGAGCACGATACATTGGTCGGCTTCCGGCTCCTCGCACGCGGAGGCATGCGCCGGCTCCCCGTCCGCATGCGTGGCGAGCGAAGAGGTAGCGCACGCGAACAGCAGCAGCGAGGCCAGGGATAGCGGCAGCAGGACGCGGAGCGGGAACAGCCTCGTCATACACCCCCCAGTGGGTGGGAACCCATGTCAGGACAGGCCCCTCCCGGCGGAGGAGCATGGCGCACCCGAGTGCCCGCTGTCAGCGGGGGTGGCCGGGACTCTCGAACCGGGCTGTGTTGACATCGGCGAGCCGCGGCCCATGCTCGCGAGCCGATGCGAATCCATCATCTGAACGGTGCGACGATGTGCATTCCCGCCAGCGGGCTGGTGCTGGGCCACGCGGGTGCGCGCATGGTGTGCCACTGCCTGCTCATCGAGACGAACGCGGGACTGGTGCTGGTGGACACGGCGCTGGGGCTGGAGGACATCCACGCCGAGTCCCACCGGAGCGTGCGCAAGGGCCTGGCGCCGCTGCGTCCGAAGCTGGACCCGGAGGAGACCATGGCGCGGCAGGTGGAGCGGCTGGGCTACCGGCGCGAGGACGTGCGGCACATCGTGCTGACGCACCTGGACTCGGACCACGCGGGGGGCCTGGCGGACTTCCCGCGAGCGAAGGTGCACGTGTACGCGAAGGAGCACGTGGCGGCGTCGGAGAGGCGGGCCTTCACGGAGCGGATACGCTACCAGCAGGTGCAGTGGGCCCACGGCGCGGACTGGAAGCTGTACGAGGCAACGCGGGGCGAGCGGTGGTTCGGCTTCGAGTGCGTGCGCCAACTGGAGGGCCTGCCACCGGAGATCCTCCTGGTGCCGCTGACGGGGCACACGCGAGGACACTGCGCGGTGGCGGTGGACCGGGGAGACACGTGGCTGCTGCACGCGGGAGATGCCTTCTTCTTCCGCGGCGAGGTGGACACGGAACACCCGCGCTGCCCCGCGGGACTGCGCCTGTTCCAGAACCTCATCCAGATGAACCGCCAGGAGCGGCTGCACAACCAGGAGCGGCTGCGCGAGCTGGTGCGGGAGCAGGCCGGCAAGGTGCGGGTATTCTGCGCCCACGACGAGGAGCAGTGGCGGCAACTGGCCGGCGACTCGGCCAGGACGACCGCAGCTACTTCTTCGGTGGCGTAGACACCTTCTCAAGGGCCGAGGCGAAGCTCTTGCGGCCCGGGTTGAGCGGCGCGTTCAGCTGACGCTGCTCGCGCACCGAGGGGATGGGGGACTCCATGGGGCCCTCGTGGGCCTCCTTGTCGAAGCGATCCTGTCCACCGCCCACGCGACGCAGGGACTGGGTGCCGTAGACGCGACGGTAAGGGTCTCTACCTGCCATGGCACTCCTCCAGGGTGTGGGGGAGATCATAGGCCGGACCGGCCCGGGCTTCCATGGGAGGCGGGCAGACAGTCAGCGGGAACCGCGACGAGAGGTCGTTCCCAAGGCAGGCGGGCGTCCACTTGCGCTCGGAGCATTTACGAGCGATCACCCCGCTATCGGGTACCCTGCACCAGGAAGCCCCCGCCACCTCGCATGTCCTCCTCGTCGACAGCTCCGCTCGCTCCCGAGTCGGCCCTGCTCCGCGTCGCGCCTCCCCCCGAGGAGTCGCCCGTGCGCCGCGCCGAGCTGCGCCTCAAGGAGCTCCTCGCCGAGATCGACTCGCTCGACACGGAGCTCGACTCGCTCAGCCTGGACCTGGAGCGATTCGCCCGCGCCTACGAGGACACCCTCTCCGCCTCCTTCGACGAGGTGAGCCGCTCCGAGCGGCTGCTGCGCCGGCTCCGCAACCTCCAGGACGCCGCCTCCGCCCTCACCCGACTCCTCGAACAGCCCGCGCTCCCCCCGTCCACTCCGCCCGAGCAGTCCTCGCGCACCGCCCCCGCTCCGGCCTCCGAGCGCCGAACCAGCGCCGCCAGGGACGACTCCTCGAAGCGCGCCTCCTTCGACGACGAAGACGAGGACGCGGACGCCTTCGAGGACGAGGACCCGCCCGAGGACGACGAGCCCTCCGAGGAGGACGTCCTGGCCGAGCGCGAGGACGAGGCGGTGGTCCTCAAGCGGCTCCATCGCCGGCTGGCCCGGCTGCTCCACCCGGACCTCGCGCAGTCGGACGAGGAGCGCACGCGGCTCGACTCCCTCATGGCCCGCGTCAACGTGGCCTACGAGGCGGGAGATCGCACCACGCTGGAGCTGATCGCCGCCAGGGTGGGCGCGGGCGACACCGCCGCGGACTCGCTCACCGACGAGGAGCGCCTGGCGCACCTCGAGCGCCGCATCCGCATCCTCTCCACCGCCGCCCACTCCCTGCGCCAGCAGCGCGAGAGCCTCCGCTCCACCGCCACCGCCCGCCTCCACGAAGAGGCCAAACGCCGCGAGGCCGAGGGCCGCGACTACCTCGCCGAGACCCGCGCGGAGATGGAGGAAGAGGTCCACGGACTCGCCCAGGACGCGCGCGCCCGCCTGCGCCAGCTCGAGCGCGCCGCGCGCACTCTCACTTCCCTGAGGAACAAGCGCATGTCCACGCTCGCCGAGAACGTCAAGGGCCGGAAGCTGCGCGCCTTCGACCCCGTGCAGGAGAGCCCCCTGGTGCGCCAGGGCGTGCTCCGCCTCGAGCGCCAGCGCGCCACGCCCGCCGCGCGCGAGCTCGCCCGCCGCCTCGAGGACGCCGTCACCCAGGAGCCCTGGCAGGTCGCCCTCACCCTCATGGCCTTCTTCGCCGAGGCCGCCGGCCGCCCGCCTCCGGGGCTCGACACCAGCGAGGCCTGGGCCGAGCGCTACGAGCTGCTGCGCGAGCTCGACATGCCGGACGCCCCCTCCTTCGACCAGGCCCTCACGCGGCTGCCGCGCCACCTGGAGCTCGGCATGCGCGTGATGAAGAAGGAGATCCGCTTCGGCCTCCAACTGCGCGAGGCCGAGCTGCTCGCCGCCGTGCCGCTGGCGCTCCAGCGCGCGGACGTGGCCGAGCGGGGCCGCTCGGTGCTCGCCGTCATCGGCCCCCAGGAGCAGTGCAAGCGCTGTGGCGAGGAGGTGCTCCTCCAGCACCTGCTGCGCACCCGCGGGCTCGACGAGCTCAACGGCATGCTGTGCCCGCTGTGCTCCCACGTGCAGAAGAGCTACTGGCTCTACAGCCGCTCCGAGGGCCAGGAGGCGCTGCTGCCCCATGCGCTGCGGCTCGGCACCATCGTCGAGCAGGGCCTGCGGCTCGCGGGCACCACCATCGGCTTCCAGCTCCTCCCCGAGGAGCGCGAGGCCCTCACCGTGGCCCAGCTGCGCCAGCGTTTCGTGGACCTGTACCTCCAGCCCTATGGCGTGGAGTTGGACCCCTCGCACGTGCGGCTCGTCCAGGGAGGCAAGGAGCTCGACGGGGAGACGCGGGTGGGCCGGGGCGCCATCACGCTGAAGCTGGCGCCCGAGGCCGGTACCTCCGAGAAGGAAGTCCTGGAGCTGCTGCGCTCGCGCATCGAGCGGCGCTTCCGTCCCGACTCCTCCAAGTGACAGGATGCGCTCCCCCGCCTCGCGGAGGACCTGCCGTGCGGCCTCGGGAACGTTATCCTCTGGCCGCCCGTAGACAGGGCAGTCCGTAGGGAAACCATTGATGACTTCGAGCCCCCGCCCCACCCCCGTGCCGAGCCACCGCCTCTCCGTCGCTCCGATGATGGACTGGACGGATCGCCACGACCGCTACTACCTGCGCCTCATCTCCAAGCGCACGCGGCTCTACACCGAGATGGTCACCACCGGCGCCATCCTCCATGGCGACAAGGCGCGGCACCTCGACTACTCCCCGGAGGAGCATCCGCTCGCCCTGCAGCTCGGAGGCAGTGAGCCGGAGCAGCTCGCCGAGTGCGCCCGCATCGCGGAGCAGTGGGGCTACGACGAGGTGAACCTGAACGTCGGCTGCCCCTCGGACCGGGTGCAGAACGGCATGTTCGGCGCGTGCCTCATGGCGAAACCGGACCTCGTGGCCCGCTGTGTCGAGGCGATGCGCGGCGCCACCCGCCTCCCCGTCACGGTCAAGCACCGCCTCGGCATCGACGACCTGGACTCGTACGAGCTCCTCACCCACTTCGTGCGCACGGTGCACGCAGCGGGCTGTGACACCTTCATCGTGCACGCGCGCAAGGCGTTCCTCCAGGGCCTCAGCCCCAAGGAGAACCGCGAGGTTCCCCCGCTGCGCTACGACGTGGTGCGGCAGCTCAAGACGGACTTCCCCCACCTGACGATCGTGCTCAACGGCGGCGTGAAGTCGCTGGCGGAGACGCGCGCGCACCTGGAGTGGGCTGACGGCGTGATGATCGGCCGCGAGGCGTACCAGAACCCCTACATGCTGGCGCTCGCGGACTCGCGGGTGTTCGGCGAGGAGGCCCCCGCGCCCACCCGGCGCCAGGTGGTGGAGGCGCTGATGCCCTACGTCGAGGGGCTGCTGTCGCGCGACGTGCACCTGTCGCGCGTCACGCGTCACATCCTGGGGCTCTTCGCGGGACAGCAGGGCGCGCGAGGCTGGCGGCGGGTGCTGAGCGAGCGCGCGTGCCGGGCCGGAGCGGGGATGGAGGTCCTCCGGGACGCCCTCGCCCAGGTACCGGCGCACGTGCTCGACGAGCCACCGGTCCCCGTGTCCGCCGCGGCGTGAACCGCGCGGGGCTCACCCGCCCTGCTGACGGCCCTCGATGGCGCACAGGAGCACCGCCGCGGCGATACCCAGGCGGCGGTCCAGCTTCCCGCCCGTGTCCATGGAGTAGTCCAGGTCGATCTTCTGGATGAAGGGGTTGAAGCGCTGACGGAAGGTGAAGACCGGCGCGCCGCCCACCGTGGCCTGGAAGGTCTGCGGCACCAGGTTGGACAGGAAGCGCCGAACCAGCGCCAGCAGCATGCTGTCCTCCTGGATCATCCCCACCTCCTGGTCGTTCACGTCGAGGATGAGCCACTCGTCGCGCAGGATGGACTTGAGGCCCTTGCGGCGCAGCGCGCCCAGCTTCTGGCCCGTGGCCGACTCGGTGATGTCGTAGGTGGCGCTGATGTCGAGGATGTTGCGGGCCTTGATGCTGAAGACCTCCTCCTGCATGTCCTCGCCGGTGAAGACGCGCAGGTCCTCCTTCAGCTTGAAGGCCTTCATCTTCGAGTAGAAGACCACGTTGCCCGCGTCGTCGTAGATGTGGAAGGCGCCGCCGAAGAGCTTGAAGAACTTCCTGCGGATCATGTAGCGGCTCTGGCCGAAGCGGCCAGGGGCCAGATCACTGCGCGGGCGCTGCTGAATGGCGGTCGACACGAGGTCCCCCTCTTGGGTTGAAGCGTGGAGGAGCCGGTATAGCGCATCGCGGCATGAGGCTTGAACCCACTCTCACCGTGGGTGAAGAGGAGCCACGGCCACGGTGCGGGGCGGGTCGCTGGCTGCAACCGGGTGCGCTGGTTGGCGTCGAGGAAGGCCGTCCATTCACGAATGGCCTTCGAGCCATAGGCGATGGAGCCTCCCGAGGGCCGGGCGCGGATGATCTGCCAGCACCATGGTCAGCGACTCCGAGCCGAGAGGAGTCCCCATGAAAGCCGCGACGACACGCGGAGGACCATCCGTCACCCGATCGAGTCACCTCCCCTCTCCCTCTGGGAGAGGGACGGGGTGAGGGTATCCGTCCCCCTGATCGAGAACCCGAGGAACGAGCCCTACGGTGAGACGTCCGAAGCGGGCATGAAGAGCACCCGTCCGCCGGAGTGGCGCTGATACGCGGAAGCCTCCGGACAGGACATGGGAGGAGGCTGCCGGTCGGGGGGAACGCCGTCCAACCAGACGCGGCAGAGGCCGGGAGGAGGCAGACGATCGGGAGGAACACCGCTGAAGTCGACCGGCCCGTAATCGGTCGCGGCGACCTCGCCAGTCTGGAACGAGCGGGGAGAGGTGGCGATGATCACCAGACCGCCATGAGCGCGAGCCGTCTGGTGGGCGCGAGCGCAGGTCATGGACGCGGGCTGCCGGTCGGGCGGGAGCCCGCGGTACCAGATGCGGCACAGACCCTTGGGAGGAACGCGATCCGGCGGGACGCTGAAGTTCATGGAGCCCGGAGGAGGATGCGGTGCCGGAGGAGGCGGCTCTGGCGGATGAGAGGGAGGAGGCGGAGGCGGACGCGTCGGACGCGGAGGCCGGTGTCCGTGACGCGGATGTGACACGGAGATACAGCCAGACCCCATCAACAACACCCCGGCGAGAAGCACGTGAAGAACCTTCATGATGTGCGGGCTCCTGGAGAACACGGCCGGTGTAGACGGCTCACTCCAGGGCCCTATTCACCCGGGAGCGCCCCGCGGCCGTAGTCCTTGACCCGAGCGGCCCCTCGCGCGCACATGGCGTCATGTCCACCACCGCCCTGCTCTGCCTCACCCTGCTCACCGCCGCGCCCGATGCTGGAACACCGGACGCGGGGACTCGCACCGACCCCACGACCGCGGTGAACGCGGTGCTGGACGACTGGCACAAGGCGGCCGCGCAAGCGGACGAAGCGCGCTACTTCAGCCACTTCACGCCGGACGCGGTCTTCCTGGGAACGGATGCGACCGAGCGCTGGACGCGGGACGAGTTCCGCGCGTGGGCCAGACCCTTCTTCGCGCGAGGCAAGGCGTGGAGCTTCACGACGGTGTCACGCCACGTGAGCTTCTCGAAGGACGGGGCGGTGGCCTGGTTCGACGAGGCGCTCTCGACACCCAACATGGGACCGGCGCGAGGCTCGGGCGTGCTCATGAAGGACGGGGGCACGTGGAAGCTCGCGCAGTACAACCTCTCGATTCCCATCCCGAACGACCTGATGGAGGAGTTCAAGAAGCGCATCGAGTCCCACGAGAAGCAGCGCGCACAGCCCAAGGGCAGGTAGCTCCTCCAGGCTCTGCGCGCGAAGTTTCCCCATGGGTTCTGAGTCACCGACCACCCCTCGCTTCTTCGTCCTGGAAAAGGGCCTCCTCGGGTCGCGCTACGATGTCGAGGTGGACGAGTTTGAGCCCGTCAACCACGGAGAGGCGGCCCGCTGCCCACGGTGCAACGGCGCCATCGGGATGCGGCCGTGGCTCCCTCCCCACCGGGCCGGGCTGGTGCTGCACGGCGAGGAACTCGGAGACTTCATCAAGGTCAGCGGGCATGACCTCCTCGTCTCCGAACGGCTCGCCCAGGCGTTCCGAGCCGAGGGACTGACAGGACTCGATGGCTTCCACCCGGTGGAGGTGGTGCGGGTGCACCGCAAGCGGCGCGGTCCCAAGCCCACCCTCATCCCGCGCTACCTGGCCGTCACGGCCTGCTTCGGCCGCGCGGCGGTGGATCTGGCGCGCAGCCGCATCCGCTACGACGAGCCCCCCACGTGCGAGGAGTGCCGCTACATGCACAAGGAGGCCATCCATGGCTTCTCCCTGGAGCCCTGTAGCTGGCAGGGAGAAGACATCTTCCGCCCCCGGGGCCTGTATGGCTCCCTCGTGGTCTCCGAGCGCTTCGAGCGCTTCGTGGCGCGGCACGAATTCACAAACATGCGGCTGACGCCCACCGAGCAGTACGTCTGGGATCCGCTAACTCCCCAGGACGCAAAGTAGCGGGAGGAAGAGGCCATGGCCTCCTCCTCCCGGGTCTACACGGTGACAGGACCCTCGCGGGCCTCAGCGACTACCTGGCCTTCTTGGAGGCGTTGACGCGGTTCTGGTAGTCCTTGTGCCAGGCCTTGGGCAGACGCTCCAGCACGGCGACCGGCTGCTCCTGCTTGGGCATCTGCAGCTCGTCCTGCATGCTCAGGTCACCCACCAGGAAGCCACCGGCGAACAGCGTGCGGCCGTTCTTGCCCACCGCGAGCAGCTCCTGATCCGTGCCCAGCCGCAGGTTGTACACCCGCTGCTGGTCCGCGGCGACCTGGGTGATGGACGTCAGCGTGGCCACGCCCTTGTCCGTCTTCACCTGGTCCTTCACCTTCAGGTTCTTGGTGGCCACCACCTCGCCGTTGGACTTGATGACCGGGTGCATCTCGGTGAGCGTCACGTCGTGGCCGGCGTCGTCACGCAGGCGGAAGAGCGGCTTGATCTCATTGCCGCGCGCCACGTCGGTGACCGTCAGCACCGAGCCCTTGGCATCGGCGACGACCTTGTCACCCTGCTTCACCTCCTCCACCGGCACCACGCGGCCGTCGGCCAGCTTCACGCTGGTGCCCTCGGCCATGCAGCTGTTCCAGAAGTAGATGTTGGTGGCGCCGCCCGTGGCCGGGGTCGGGTAGGGGATGAAGAACCGCTTGGTCACCGAGTTGCAGCTCACCGTGCCGGAAATCAGGATGCTGTAGCGGGTCAGCTCGTTGACGATCGTCTCCGCGGCGCAGCTCGCCGGGCTGGTGCCAGCACCCGCCTGGTTGAACAGCCGGTTCATGTTCGTCAGCACGTTGATGTTGCTCGTCAGGCCGCCCGTGGTGATGGAGCCGAGGAACTGCGTCTCGTTGAGGCAGGTGCGGCCCGTCACCGCGGCGATGAGCTGGATGCGCGCGCGGTCGACGCTGGTGATGACGCACTTGAAGCCGCCGCTGGCACCACCGCTCAGGGTGCCCCGGATGGGCACGTAGAGGTTCTGGTAGTTGTAGGGCGAGCTGAAGGTCCAGTAGTCGGCCGTGTTCAGGACGCCCGGAGAGGTGGGCAGCGAGGCCGCCACGCCCGTCGGGGCGGACGGATAGGGCACCAGCCTGCCGGACGAGTAGCCCGCCACCGCGTAATCACAATCCGCGCCGCCGCGCAGCTGGCACGCGATGATCTCCGCCCGGGCGGCGCCCACGAGCACCTTGCGGGGGTGGGTCAGGGTCAGCGAGGGCTGGGAGTCGATGGCCGCCGCGCGCTCCACGATATAGGAGGTCTGGTCCAGGGTGGCGCCCAGGGCCATCACCATCGACTCCATGCGCAGCCCGCGGCCCTTGCCGGTGGCCACCGTGGCCGGAGCGGAGACGGAGTTGAAGTTCAGACCGCCGCTGTAGTCCTCACCCGAGGCCGACGAGAGCTGCCGCGTGTCGGTCTCCGCGTCATTCACGTCGTAGTTGACGAGGTCGGCGTAGACGTACTCGGCGCCGTCCTTGCACGCCACCTCCACCACCGGGAAGAAGGTGGTGAAGCCATTGGCCGTGACGGGGGGCTGGCTGTACTTGAGGAAGTGATTGCACCAGGTCTCGGTCGCGGCGAGGCCCGCGGTGTCCTTGCGGGTCAGGGCGCGCTCGCGCATGTAATCCAGGCGCCTGAAGAGCTCCGGGGAGTTCTCCGCGGACTTGCCCGCCGACTTCAGCCGGCTGCGCAGGAAGGCCCAGTCCTGGTCATCCGACAGATCCAGGTCGATTTGATAGACATCCGGCTGCCGGGTGGCCTCGTCGAACTTGCGCACCAGCCGCTCCGACTGCTCGGCATCTCCGACGGGCGCGTACAGCGGGTTGGTCCAACCAGCCGTCATCAACATCAGGCCCGAGAGCGGCACGAGCCGAGCCGCCTGCTTCCACTTCGACTGAGTCCTGGTCTGCATTTTTCCCCCTGCTTTGTTGTCACACCGTACGTGCGGGCTGACTGCACGCGGGGTGTGACTGTAAATGAGTTTTTTAGAATTGCAATCGTGTTTCTTGAAACGATGAGGAAACGAGGTTTTCCGGAATGCGTCAGGCGTTCTCCGAGCCGTGAGAGTGTCGAAATTCCACTTGGCTGTATTTCACGAACTCCTGGTGAGAACCGCGAGACTCCAGTACACAGTTCTCTTCACCGCGAGTCTCTGCCTGACTTCAGCCACGCCGTAATTCTTCACACGAAACACGGGGGGACGTATGCCCAATCAATCCCGCGCAGCCCTCTTCAAATCGTTGCACGCGCGTTGCCTGTTTCTTGTCCGCGGAGCGCTGCTCTTCTCCTCGTTGATGCTCGTGGCGTGCCCCTCCGGCGGAGACGAGGGAGAGCCCGACGCGAGCACTCCCCTGGACGCCGGAGGCTCGGGAAACGACGCGGGCGGTGAGCCGCCACGCGACGCGGGCTCCGATGCCGGAAGCTCGGGACACGACGCGGGCTCCGATGCCGGAAGCTCGGGACACGATGCGGGCTCCGATGCCGGAAGCTCGGGACACGACGCCGGCTCGGACGCCGGAGTGCTCTTGAACCCTGGCACCGTGTGCAGCACGGATGAGTGGTGCTGGGCCAACCCCACGCCCTACGGTGAGCCCGTGAAGTCCACCTGGGGCTCGGCCGCCAACGACTTCTGGGCGGGCGGCGCCGGAGGCCACGCGCTGCATTGGGATGGCTCACGTTGGATGGCGCTGCACACCGGCCTCTCCCAGGACCTGAGCGTCCTGTCCGGCTCCGGCCCCTCGGACATCTGGGCGGGCGGCGCCACCGGGGACATGACGCATTGGGATGGCAAGAACTGGAGCATCGTGCCCCTCGCGCCCACCACGGCCCGCGCCGGCCTCGCCATCCTCTCCCCCACGGACGGGTGGATGACGCAGACGCCCACCACCACCGGGGCCACGGACGGGCGCGTCTGGCGCCTGACGGCCGCCGGCTGGAATGCCGTGGACAACGCCTCGGGCTGGAATCTCTCCGCGCTCTGGGGCCAGTCCTCGACGGAGATCTGGGCCCTCGCCGGTGGCAATGGCTCCGCCCGGTGGGATGGCACGGGCTGGAAGGGCGCGGCCTCCCTCCCGAGCCTCGCTTCGCCGGGCGAGCGCTACTCCGCGCTGTGGATGGCGCCGGGCGGCACCGCGGGCTGGGCGGTGGCCACCACGGGAGCCATCGCCCGTTGGACGGTCGCCTCGGGCTGGGTGGCCGTGCCCTCGCCGCGCGCGGTCCGCCTCAACGGCGTGTGGGGGAGCGGCCCGGATGACGTGTGGTTGGTGGGCAACGCGGGCACGCTCCTGCACTGGAACGGACAGGCGCTGTCCCGAGTCGACTCCGGGACCCAGGCCGATCTGCTCGCGGTACGCGGCACCGGGCCCCACGACGTCTGGGTGTTCGCCAGCAGCGGCGCCATGCTGCACCGCGATGCGCGCGGGTGGAGCCTGTTCGAGCGGAACCTGGCTCCGGGGGTGAGCTGGAGTGCCATCACCGGGACGGACGCGGACCATGTCTGGGTGTTCGGCGCCAGGGGTTCCACGGGCGCCGCACTCGCCTGGGATGGTGAGGCGTGGAAGGAGGCCCCGCCGCCTCCGGAGCTGGTGCACCTCGCCTGGGCCGCGGGACCCGAGGACGTCTGGGCCATTGGCGCCAAGGCCTGGCGATGGGATGGCAAGCAGTGGAACGGCCATGCGCTGCCGACGGGGCTGGAGCCCCAGGGAATCCATGGGACGGGAGCCTCGGACATCTGGCTCGTGGGCAAGGCAGGAAGGCGCGCCCTGTGGACCGGCAAGGAGTGGGTGGATGCCGGCGCGGGGGACTTCACCCTCCATGACGTCTGGGGTCTGACACCCGAGTACTACTGGGCTGTCGGAGACGCGGGAAACCTCGAGTTCTACAACGGCGCGGAATGGACGCCCGCGGGCGCCTCGGTCACGTCTCACACCCTGCGTGCCATCTGGGGCAGTAACGCGGATGACATCTGGGCGGTGGGAGACCAGGGCGTGCTGGTGCACTACAACGGGTCGACCTTCGAGGTGGACACCACCAGCGCCGCGGGCCTGAAGCTCGAGGACATCTGGGGCAGCGGCCGCGACGATGTCTGGGCGGTAGGCGAGGGCGGCATCCTGCTCCACTACGACGGCACCCGCTGGCGGCGCCAGGGCAGTGGCACGGCCCACACGCTGGTGGGCGTCTGGGGCACCCGCACCGGCACGTGGGCCGTGGGCGGCACTGGCCAGCTCCTGCACCACGCCCGCTAGGACAGGTGGGGCAGGTCCTTCAAGGAGGGAGGTCCCGGGCGCGCTCGGGAGCAACTGGTCCGACTGTCAGACCAGTTCGTCCGAAACGCGCCCGGAAGGTGCCCCGTCCTTCGCGGCGAGAGCACCCCTGAAAGAACCTGTTCCAGCTGACCTGGACCCGGTGGCCACCAGCCATGTCCCCGGCTCAATACATGACGGGGCACATGGGCCGGAGCATGACGGGGCCGGACGTGTCGTCGCAGTTGGCGCGGCAGGAGAGACCGTCGCAGTACTCGTTCGTGCCACAGCAGAAACCGTTGCAGAGCCACCCGCCATTGGCACAGCAGACGCGCTGGCCCGAGTAGCACCAACCACTTCCACTACAGGAATCGGAGCTGGTGCAGGAGTCGCCGTCCTCGCACCAGCTGCCAGCGGGCTTGGGAGCGTATTTGCAGGTGCCGTTGTTGCAGGTGCCGGGAGAGGCGTAGCACTGCCCCGGAGGGCTGTTGCAGGCCATGGGGGTGCCCTGGCAGATGCCGCTGCCGCCGCAGGTGTCGCTCACGGTGCACGCGTTCCCGTCATCGCAGGCCGAGCCCGTGGGCTTCATCGCGTACACGCAGGTGGAGCCGGAGCAGGTGCCATTGCGCTCGTGACACGGGCTCGGCGGGGTGTTGCAGGGGCCGCACGTCGACGGCACGCCGGTGATGTCGAGCTGGAAGAGACCACAGGCCGACCCCTTCCCATCCACGGTGATGCGGAGCTCCTGGTTGGCGGCCAGGTTCAAGGTGACCGAGGACTGGAGTGTGCCGGACGCGTCGTCCCCGCACCCGAGCGGCACGCTGTCGCTCCAGCGGGTGACCTGCAGCACCGTGTCGAAGTTGGTGCCAGCCCCCTGCGTGCTGAAGGTGAACGTCCCGTCATAGGGGGAGATCCAATGATGGTTGAAGTCCGAGGCCTGGCCGCTGGCACAGGTGGGGGAGACCTCGTTCGCCGCGCCGCAGGTCCGCCCGATGGACACACCGCTGCCCGTGCGCAGCCGGATGTCGATGTAGGAGGAGGACACGGAGAGCGCCGACGCGTTGACGGCCAGCGCGGTCTCCAGCGCCGGGGGCACCTGCGAGACGGGGGCCTCACAGGCCGAGCACAGCACGCACAGCAGGGGCACGGCGGCCCATGTGAGGCCTTGCAATGATTGACGCGGCATCGCTGCTCCTGGTGGGAGGATGAGCGTCAATCATACGTCTCGGGTGAGACTCCGAGTGAAACCCAGGCGGCGAGGCCCGGGTGCGACTCAGAAGTCGTCGACGGGGTCGGGGTAGACCTCCTCCTCGTCCTCCTCCTCCGCGGGAGCGGCGGCGCCCCGGTTGCGGCCCCGGCCCTGGGGGGGCTCGGGTGGCGCCGCGTCCGGCCCCACCACGTACCACTGCCGGCCCTGCTGCACGCGCTTGAGCAACCCGTCCTGCTCCATGGCGGCCAGCAGCTTGGCGAAGGTGGAGAAGCCGAGCTCGCGCTCGTCGAAGTCCGGCTCCTTGCGGACGATGGTCTCCTTGATGAGCGACGGGTTGACCGGCCCGGTGGCTCGCGACAGCAGGCGCTGCACCACCTCCAGCGCGATGTCCGGCACCTCGGTCTTCGAACTCTCGGCCTTGCCCTTGCCGCCGTGCGCCTGCTCCTTCCCCTGGCGCTCGCCGGCCCCATGCCCCTTGCCGTGCTTGCGGCCTCGCCCGCCCTCGTCCTGGTCGTGGGCGCGCTTCTCCTTGTCCTTCTCCGCGCGGGTACGGGGCCGCAGGTAGATGAACTCGTCGCAGGCCTTCACGAACAGGGGGCTGGTGGCCTCCTTCACCGCGAGCCCGATGAGCTGGCGGCCGTTCTCACGCAGCTTGTACGCGAGCGGGCAGAAGTCGCTGTCCCCCGAGGCGATGGCGAAGGTGTCGATGTGCTCGCGCGCGTAGCACAATTCCAGCGCGTCGATGACCAGGCGCATGTCCGCGCCGTTCTTCCCCGAGCGTGTCGAGGGCGGCACGTCGATGAGCTCGACGCCGAACTCGTGGAGGTTGCCCTTGGCTTCCTTGAAGCGGGACCAGTCGCAGTAGGCGCGGCGGAACACCACCTTGCCCCGCTCCAACAGCCGATCCATGGCGGGCTGCAGGTCGAAGTTGGCGGCGGAGAACCCGGTGTTCGTCACCAGGTTCTCGAAGTCCAGGAACAGCGCGATGCGATGGTCGGTCTTATCGTCCAAGAAGGTCTCGTCGGAAGGTACTACCCGGGGTGAACCCTACTCCCAACACGCACCGGCTCCACCAACTTCCTGAAGCGGGCTCATGCTGTCGGACAGAGGGGAGGCGCCCGCCTCAGCGCCACAGCGTGTCGCAGAAGCGCTCCAGTCTCGCGAGGGCCTCGGGCATGTTCGTGCGGCCCAGCCCCAACCGGAAGTGGTTGCCCGGGAAGTCATACACGTCTCCCGGCAGCAGCAGCACGCCCTCCTTCTCCACCAGCCGCTGGCAGAACTCGCCCACCGGCATGTCGCGCAGCAGCTTCGGGAAGGCCACGCTCCCCGCCCTCGGGCGCACCCACCGGAACGTGTCCGCCCTCCGGGCGAAGAAGTCATCCAGCACGGAGAGGTTGCGCGTGAGGATGTCCCGGCTGCGCGCCAGCACCCGCTCCTTCGCCCGCAGGGCCACCAGGGACAGCACCTCGCTGGGCGCCGAGTTGCAGATGCTCGTGTAGTCCTTGTACGCCGCGCACCGCTCCAGCAGCGCCGTGTCACGCCCCACCAGCCACCCCACCCGCAAGCCCGCCAGCGCGAACGACTTCGACATCGCGCCCAGGCTCAAGCCCCGGCCCGACAGCTCCACCGCCGAGGGCTGCCGGTCCCCGGCGTCGTACTCGAGCATCCGGTACACATCGTCCGCCAGCACGTACACCCCGCGCTCCTCCGTCAGCGCGAGCAGGGCCTTCCACGTGGCCGCGTCCGGCAGCGCCCCCGTCGGGTTGTGCGGGAAGTTCACCACCAGCAGCTTCGTGTTCGGCCGCAGCTCGCGCTTCACCGCCTCCAGATCCACCCGCCAGCCGTCCTCCTCGCGCAGCCTCAGCGGCGACACCTCCGCCCCCGTCGCCCTCGCCACCTCGTGCAGCGACTGGTATCCCGGCCACGTCACCACCGCGTGGTCCCCGGGCCCCAGCAGCACGTTCACCAGCACGAAGACGGCCTCCTCCGCTCCCGCGAAGGTCAGCACCTGCTCCGGTGACACGCCCTGGTACAGCCGAGCTATCTCCTCGCGCAGCACCGGCAGGCCCTGCGTCTCCGTGTAGCCCAGCGTCAGCCGCTCCCACCGCTCGCGCCCGTCCTCGTCCGCCAGCGCGAGCAGCTCGCTCATCCGCCAGCCCTCGATGTCCGAGCTGCACAGCAGGTACGGCGCCTTGAACTCCCATTGAGCGAAGTACCGCTCGAGCTTGAAATCCGGAATGCGCATGCCCCCTCGCTACCGCGAGCCCAGGGGCATTGCAAAGCCTCGAGCGGTGAGGGAGGGGCTCAGCGCGCCTCGATCAGCATCGGCAAGCCGTTGCTCGACCCGAGGGTGCCGAACATGTCGAACCGCGGCACGTGGCCGGGCTTCAGGCGCAGCTTGAAGCGGCGTGCGAGCATGGCCGTCATCACGTGTGTCTCGAGCAGTGAGAAGTTGTTGCCCAGGCAGATGCGCGGTCCGATAGCGAAGGGGTGGTAGGCGTGAGCATGGCGCGCGGCCTCGCGCTCGGGCAACCAGCGGTCGGGATCGAAGCGCTCCGGCTCGTCCCAGAACGCCGGGTGCCGGTGGGTGGCGTAGTCGAAGACGATCATCCTCGTGCCGGACGGGATGCGGACCCCATCGAGATCGTCCTCGGCCACGGCGTCACGGGCGTACATCGGCGCGGCCGGATAGAGCCGGAGGACCTCCTTCACGACCTGGAGGGTGTACGGGAGCTTCCTCAAGTCGTTGAGCGTCGGAGGCGCTTCGCCCAGCACCGAGTCCAGCTCGGCGTGCAGCCGCCGCTCCACCTCCGGGTTCTGGGACAGCGCGTACCACAAGAACGAGAGCGTCCGCGCCGTGGTCTCATGCCCGGCGGCGAACATGGTCAGGCCGTTGTCGACGAGGAGCTGCTCCGCCATGAGCGTCCCCGTCTCCTCGTCCCGGGTCGTCATCAGCTTCGTCAGCAGGTCATCCGGCCACTGCTCGGTGGGGATGGCCCGGCGCCGCGCGATGAGCTCGCGGATGTAGGACGTCACGAGCTTCTGGGCCCGGCGGAACCGCAGGTTCGCGGGGGTGGGCACCCACTGTGGCACCTGCACGGGGCGCATCTGCATGCCCGAGATGTGGGAGATCATCGTCTCGATCGAGTTCTTGATGCGCAGCAGGGTCTCGCCCGAGTCGGTGCTGAAGACCGAGTGGAGGATGACGGCGGCGGTGACCTGCATCATCTCGTCGAGCATCTCGACGGGGCGGCCGGAGCCCTGGTGGTGGGACCGCCAGTGCTCGATGAGCCGCTGCGTGTCGGAGAGGAAGATGGGGTAGAACTTCTCCACGCCGCGAGGGGTGAAGAACGGCGCCATGAGCTTGCGCTGCCGGCGCCAGTCCACCCCGGTGGCGGTGACGATGCCATTGCCGAGCAGCAGCTCGCGGAGGACGTCGTAGCTCTCGGCCTTGTCGTAGCTCTCGCGGTGCGTGACGTTGACGTGGCGCACGTGGTCCGGGTGGGTCACCAGGAGGAACGACTTCGCGCCCATCCGGATGCGGACCAGGTCCCCGTGCTGGCGCCAGACGCTCATCAGCCATCCGAGGAAACCCTCTCGCCGGATCGCCTTGATCATCTCGAGGGTGGAAGGGGCGTATTCGTTGAGGGTACGGGGCGCGTCGATGGAGAGTGCCGTATTCATGGTCGTGGAAGTCAGGCCTGGGTCAAAGGGAGGATCCCGAGCTGCTGGCGCACCGCCTCGACCGGCGCCTCCCAGAAGCGCTCGTACCGCACGCGGACGAGCTTCTCGGACCGCTGGCCCCGCCGGTACGCCGCGCGCACCTTTCGCAGGTACTTCCAGAAAGGAGGGAGGCCATGCGGCTTGAGCACCGCGGCGAACAGGAGGATGAGGACGCTCGTGCGCAGTCCAAGGTTGCCGGCCACGAAGGCCTGGAGCTCCATCTCGCCGAGCGCGTCCGTCTTGTAGCCGGTCACCACGTGGTGAAGGTCGTGCGTCTCCCGGTACCACTTGATGAGGTAGTCCACGTCGTTGCGGACCTCGTACGGGCTCTCGAACGGCTGGATGCCGTTGTCCGAGAAGTAGCGGGCGAACGCGTTCCCGAGCGTCCCTTCCGGGAGCCGGCCGAGCGCCGCGAGGTCGATGTTGCCGCGCTGGAGGCTGGGGCGTGAGGCGAGCAGCTCCCGGCCGTCCTCGCTCTTCGCCAGCTCCGAGCAGAGCCGCTGGAAGACGTCGCCGTCGAGGCTCGCGTTGAGCAACGGCGCCGCGACGCTGTCATCGGGGCGCTTCTCGAGAACCTTCAGGGCCCGGACCGCCACACGCAGACGTGTGAACAGCGACGCGCCTTCGGGCAGGAAGAGGCCGTCTTCGATGCGGGAGGTGGGTGAGCTGAAGTTCATCTCGGTTCTCCGTGGGTGGGTGACCCCTGGCAGTTTATGCCACGGAACTGGCAGAAACCGCCACCCGTGGCTAGACTTCGCGCCATGCCCCAGCGATTGCGCGCCCAACCCCAGGAACGGCCGGCCCCGGGCGCGGACCGGGAGCCCGCGCCCCTCACCCTCGCCCCGCGCGAGGGGCGCGACCAGGCGATGCTCGAGGCCTCGCGCGCCGTCATCGGCTTGTTCATGCGGGAGCGCACGAGCGACTTCACCGTCAAGGAGCTCGCGGCCCACGCGGGCCTCTCCGAGCGGACCTTCTACCGGTACTTCCCCCGGAAGGAGGACGCCATCCGCCCCGCCGTCGACGCGGCGCTCGCGCGCGTCGTCTCCGACATGCGAGCCGCCCCCCGCGGCCGGCCCCTGCATGAGGCGATGGTGGCGGCGCTCCACCAGTCCATCGCGGAGGAGCACTCCATGAACTGGGAGAACCTCCTCCCCGTGCTGAACGAGACGGAGAGCCTCCGCGCGGTGTGGCTGCAGATCCTCACCGATGCGGAGGTCGCGCTCGCGCACGTCGTCGCCGAGTGGCTGGGTATCTTCCCGGACTCGCAGCGGGCGCGCCTGGCCGGTGCCGTCCTGGCCACCGCGGGACGCCTCGCGCTGGAGCAGCCGTTCTCCGCGGGGAGGAAGCGCGACCCGGGCGAGGTCCTCGCCGAGTGCCTCGAGTTGCTCGGCCCGGCCCTGCTCGAGGAGCCCGCGGGTGGGCGCGGGCCCGTGAGACGCTCACCGCCCCGGCGCTCCCGCCGGGAACGCGGGTAGGAGGCTCATCCCGACAGGCTCCGGACCACCTCCAGGAAGGTCCGCACGGCCGGAGCCTTCTCGTGACGGCGGTACGCCACGGACAGCTCCATCGACTCGGTCACGCCGGTGAGCGGACGGTAGACGACGTTGCCCCCGATGTTGAGCGACACCATGGATTCGGGCACCAGGGCCACGCCAAGGCCCGCGGCCACCAGGCTGATGACCGCCATGATGTTGGTGCTGCGATAGCGGATCCGAGGGGTGAAGCCCCAGATGCGCTGCAAAACGGAGAGCCCCTGCTCGTCCTTCGACCCGCTGAAGTCGATGAAGGATTCCTCCACCAGCAGGTCGGCCGGGACACGCGCGCGCGCGGCCAGCGGGTGGCCAGCGGGCATCGCCACCATCAAGGGCCAGGTCGCCACCCGCACCGTCACCAACTCTGGAGGAACGGGCAGGGCCGGGGCCGTGAGCAGGCCGACCTGGATGCGTCCTTCCACCAGGGCCTCGAGCTGGTCGAACGGGTGTAACTCATGCAGCAGCAGCTCGATCTCCGGCGCGCGCTGGCGGAAGGCCTTGAGCGTCCTGGCCAGCACCCCCGAGTAGGCGACGTTGACCGAGAACCCGATCTCCAGGCGCCCCAGCTCTCCCCGGCCCGCTCGTTCCGCGACTCGCGCCGCACGCTCCGCCTGCTCCAGTGTCCGGCGTGCCTCCTCCAGGAAGAGTCTGCCCGCCTCCGTGAGCTCCACATGGCGCCGCGTCCGTTCGAGCAGCCGTGTCCCCAGCTCCTCCTCCAGTGCCTTGATCTGCATGCTCAGCGCGGGCTGAACGATCCGCAGCCGGCTGGCGGCCCGGGCGAAGTGCAGCTCCTCGGCCACGGCGACGAAGTAGCGAAGATGGCGCAGTTCCATTCATCACTCCCGCTGATTACAGGTCACCTTTCAATCTATTGGAGTTCTCGAACGAACCCCAACATCCTTGCCTCGCACGTTTCGATTCCACCCCCGCATACACAGGCAGGATTCAATGAGACACCCATGGGCCGCTCTGTTGATGTTCGTCCTCGGCACGGGCCAGATCGCCCACGCCCTGGACACTCCCCAACCCCAGACAGCTCCCGGCATCGACATCCAGAAGGTCGTGCCCGAGGGCAAGCTGCCGGGCAAGGCCGTGCCCTATTTCATCCGCAACGGTGAGGGCGAGCGGTATCTCGTGGGCGGGCTGGTCGCGGGCCTGATCGCCCGAGGCGTGGACACCCAGGAGCTCTTCGAGGCCGCTGTCCTGACGGGTGGACGGGACGCGAATCTCCCGCTGCACACCCATGCCCGGACGCACGAGGCCCTCCTGGTCCTCGACGGAGAGGTCGAGCTCTGGCTCGGTGGAGGGCACTACCTCCTCATCCGTGGTGACTTCGCGAGCATCCCGGAGGGCACCCCCCATGCCTTCAAGATGCGCAGCCACCGCACCCGGCTCATCTCATGGTCTACCGGCAGGGAGATGGGCTCGCTCTACAAGGCGCTCGGCCAACCCTATGAGGGTTATGTGCAGCCTCCGGAGGTCAACCCCGAGATTCCCAGGGAGTCGCTGAAGAAGGCGGAGGCCAGCGCCGATGTCCGTTTCGAGAGCAAGGCGCCGAGCAGGAGCACTCCCCAGCGCGTGAGCAATGGCACGGTCCCCGACAAGAAGGTTCCCTACGTCCTCGCCTCGGGTGAAGGCCAGCGGCTGGTCGCGGGCAGTGAGGTCTTCTCCCTCGTCGGCGATCAGCGCAACAGCGATGGCAAGTTCATCGTCGTCGTGAGCGAGGGCCCCGCCGGAGACATGATTCCCCTGCACTACCATGAGAAGCACACGGAGACCTTCTTCTGTCTGGATGGCTCCATCACCATGCGGGTCAACGACGCCACGGTGACGTTGGCTCCGGGTGACTTCGTCCACGCCCCCGCCCGCACCATTCACGCCTACCAGCTCAACAGCCACTACACGCGCATGGTCGGCTTCCTCACCCCGGGTCTCTTCGAGTCCTTCTTCCGCACCCTCGGAGACCCCTACCCGGCCTACGTGTATCCCCAAACGCCCGCTCCCTTCAGGTTCGACCGGGTCCTCTCGAAGCTGAACGAGCTCGACCTGAAGCTCGTCCAGCCGCCGGCATCCAAGAAGTAGGGTCCCGCCCCCTGAGACCGGCCGAGGGAGCCTGGACGCGCGTCACGTCACATCTCCAGTCAGGCCACTCCTCTCTCATGACAGGGAGAGGAGTGGCGGACATGAAGGCCAGACACAGCGGACGAATCCTCCTCCACGCGGTGCGGCTCCTGCTGGTGGCCGGGCTGGGGCTCGGCCTCACCGCACGCGCTCAAACGTTCCTCGATACGCCCTCCCTGGAGCTTCCGCAGTTCAGCCCCCTGCCCGAAGAGCCCATCCTACGGCAGGAGCTCGAGCGCTACTTCGCCGCTTGCGGCATCCGGCCCAACCCTCTCTCCGGAAGGCGCTTCGCCGTTTACGACGTGGTGCTCGCCGGCCAGACCTCCAGCGGACCCTTCCAACGTGCCGGGCTCCTGTTCCTCGTGAACCCCATCTCCCTCGTTGGCACCACCAACGGCATCAACGCCAATGACCTGTTCCTGATCTCCGGCGCCCCCTCCGTCGTCCCCGAGCCAGGCGCCATCCGCTTCGCCACCAACTCCGCCCTCTATGGTCTCGTCCAGGGCCGGTGCACCCAGGCCGCTCTCGACTTCGCCTTCGTCGCCGCCAATCCCGCCCTCGGTCAGCTCAGCATCCAGCCCGACTTCAACATCGCCGCCGCCGCATTCCTCAACAACTTCAACCTCCTGGGCGGCTTGCTCGCCAACGTGTTCCTCATCCAGGACGGCCTCATGCAGGTGAACCTCCAGAATGGCGGCCTCAGCCTCGCCGGGCAGATCCAGTTCATCGGCACAGGCTTCATCTTCCCCTCCAGCCAGCTCTATCAGGCCAACTTCGTCGGCCAGCTGCGGGGCACGGGCACCTTCTAGTGGAGCGTCCACGAAGTCCTTGGACATGGTCCGAGCGCCCGTGGATGTCCCCTCTCCCTCTGGGAGAGGGCTAGGGTGAGGGTCTTCCCCTGGAGCGCATCAAGCCGGAGTTGGGAACACGAGGGTGACGACCCTCACCCCCCGCCCTCTCCCAAAGGGAGAGGGAGCATGCGCAACACGACTATCTCCCACGAACTTCGTGGACACTCCACCAGGGCTCACCGCCTGGGTTCGACCCGAGGCTCGCGGTACCCTCACCCCGTCCCTCTCCCGGAGGGAGAGGGGTTGTTGTTGGTGGTGGCCGAGGCGACACTCTCGCTGCCTCATTCCTGACGGCACCCGCCCCTCAGTGGTCTCCGCCTAACGCTTCCCCCCTCTCCCGCAGCCCCCTTCGTCTCGATGGGCTCATAATCCCGTTCTGTAGCGTTTTTCTCGGGATTCCACAGAAAGTGGGGGGCGAACGTGATCATCTTCGACGACAGCCTGTGGCCGCTGTTGAAGTTGAGGTTCGTGGGCGCGCACACGTCCGAACAGTTCGAGCAGTACCTCCTGCGGTTGGAGGCCTATGTGCGGCAGCCCGGGCCCTGCATGGTCCTGCTCGACGTCAACGCCGCCTCGGTGCCGCTCGATCAGTGCCGGCAACAGGCCGAGTGGATGCACGCCAATCAGGCCCTGCTGCGCGAGAAGGTGCTCGGTCTGGCCTTCGTGAGCTCCTCGACGCGCAGCCGGCTGTCCCTCAACGTCATCCTCCATCTCAAGCCCGTCCCCATCGCCCACACGCTCGTGCCCGACGCCCGGGCCGCCGCCGAGTGGGCCGCCGACCGCTTCGCCGACGCGGAGCTCCTCCTCCCCTCCGTGCGCATCCGCCAGCACTTCGGCCTGCGGCCCTCCGGCTCCTATCCCGGCATCTCCTGGACCCCAGCGCACAGGTAGTCCTCACAGCGGCTGCAACGGGTTGCCCAGGAACCGGTACGTGCTCCAGGCCCGCCACGCCGGGGACTCGGGCTCGAGCGCCGCGTCGATGGCGCACACCCAGCGGCCCAGGCTCGTGGGCCCCATCCGCTCCAGGCACTCGCCCGCCAGCTTCGACAGCGCCGCGTTGTCCGGAGTGAGCACCGCCGCCGTCGAGCCCAGGAATCCCACGGCTCGGCCGGACCCGACCAGGAAGCCCCCGAACGAGCCACCCGCTCGCCCCCGCGCCAGCGTGTTACAGGCCCAGGCCGCGAACACTCCGCACGGCCACCAGCACCGGTGCGCCTCGACGTGCTCCCGGTAGACACCGTGGTAGCCGCCCAGTCCCTCCGAGTGGCCATGGCCGAAGTAGGTGGCCAGCGCCGGCCCTCCAGCGAGCCGCTCCAGCATCGCCTGTCGGTTGAGTCGATCGGCGAACCACGTCGTGGCCCGGCCGGGACGCGCGGCGCGCAGACACCGCGCGAAGCGCCGGCCCAGGTGCAGGTACGGCTCCTCCCAGGCGGCCAGCACGGCACGCGTCCCCTCCGTGGTTCGCCTCCGGCGCGCCACCGCCTCCAGCCACGGGGACAGCGCTCGCGGCTCACCGGCGAAGAGCAGCCCCACGGGCACCCCGCCCACCACCAGCCCGGGAACCACCGCGCGCGGCGAGCGGTTCCCGGGCGCGATCAGCAACAGTCCCTCGACACGCCCCGCCCACCTCCGCGCCAGCATCTCCAGGTGGTAGGGATCCGCCCCGCCGCCGGGCTCCGGGCGCCGGTGGAAGACGGACCGGATCCCCACGGCCCCGAGCGCCTCGATGAGCGGACGCCGGAAGGACGGAGGCGCCACGACGGCCAACATGGACGCCGTGCCTCACGGCTCGTGCCGCGGACGCGCCGTGCGGGCGGCGGCGGCCACGGGCCGACGGATGGGCGGCACGGGCTTCTTCGGGAGCGGCAGGGGCATCTTGACGACCTTGAGGGGCTTGAAGACCTGTTTGGCGTAGGGCCGCAGCAGGTCCACGTCCAGGCCCAGCCCCTTCAGCTTCGGGAAGGCGGCCTTGCCCCATTGCTCGTACCAGTACTCCTCGACGATGACCGCCTGCTGCTCCCGGTTGAAGCGGCTCAGCTGGTTGCCGCGAGCCCGGAGCATGTCATTGGTCACCTCGTAGCCCTCGCCCCGCAGCTGCGCGTGCAGCGCCTCCAGCATGTACACCGGCCCCGCCACCACGCCCTGCCAGGTGTGCGTCAGCTCGTGGATCAGCGTCTTCATGTCCACCTCCGCCCACGAGGCGAAGTTGAGCACGTACATCGTCGTGAAGGGCCGCTCTCCATTGACCAGGTTCACCAGGTCGGCGGGAATCGACGCGACGGCCACCTTCACGCGCTCCAGGTCGATGGACGAGCCGAACGCCAGGCGGGCCTGCTTCTTCTCCTCGTCCGTCAGGGGCCGGTGCCCTCCCAGCACGTCCAGCAGCGTGGCGAACGCGAGCGCCGCCACCGCGCCCGTCGTCGCGAGCGCCTCCTTCATGATGAGGAACGGGCTCTTGCCCAGCGCGATGAGCCCCTGGAAGAAGCCCTTGCGGAACTGCTCGGCCACGTCCTGGACGATGGAGGTGATGGCCTTGCCCAGCTGGAGGCCCGCCGCGAGCAGCCCCTCCAGCACCATGCGCAGCGTGCTCAGCTGATCCTTCATGAAGGCCACCAGGATGTCCCGGGCCTGGAGATAGGCCTTGTAGAGGCCCTCGACCATGCGGCGGATGGCGGTGCCGGTGAAGCGGGCCACCTCCCCGGCCACCTCGGCCAGCTTGCTTCCGGCCGCCTTCAGCCCCCGGAAGAGCTGCTCCAGGGCCGCGGTGGACCACGCACCGGCGGCCGCGAGCACCTCGCGCACCTTCCGGCCCAGCTCCACGAGCGCGCGCACCGTGGCGCGAATCGCCGCCTCGCCCGCCTTGGCCGCCTCGGCGACGAGCTGCGCCACCGCCCGCCCCGCCTGGAGGATGGCGTCCACCACGTCCTTCAGCGTGGCCGCGGCCTTCGTCGCCGCCCAGGCGAGCACGTCCGCGACGGCCCGGCCCGCGTCGAGCACGGCCCGGACGAACTTCTTCAGCGCGTCCGCGCCCTTCGCCAGCGCCTCGGTGAGAATCTCCCCCACCTTGCGGCCGGCATCCAGCAGGGCATCGACGAAGTCGGCGATCTTCGCGGCCGTCCACGAGAGGACCTTCCCCATGGCATCCGCCAGGGACTTCCCCGCGGCCTTGACCGCGTCCGTCACCGTCTTGACCGCGCCCTTGACCCAGTTCCAGGCCTTGGAGAAGAGGCCATCGGTGCCGGGCTGCCCGGCGGGCCGCTCGTTGCGCAGCACGTTGCCGGCGCGCTGGAGCCACTCGGCCACGTCGTCGAGGCTGCCACCGGCCTCGAAGTAGTCCTTCATGAAGGCCCGGGCGTCCTCCCGGCTCATTCCACCGACGTGGTGGACGACGAAGATGCCCCGGTTCTGCTGCTTGAGGGCGTGGACCATCATCCGGCGCTGCTGCGAGCCGGCACTCCGGGCCCAGTCGATCAGCGGCTCGGCGTCCTCCTCCGCCTCGCGGTCATCGCGCCAGTTGGCGGCCACCCCCTCGGCGAAGAACATGGCCTTGCGCTCCGAGTCCGCATAGAGACGGGCGATGCTGGGCGCCAGTTCCGCCCGCTGGAGCTTCACCGCGCGGACTCCCTCCTGCACGGAGGCAATGGAGGAGAAGCGGAGGTTCTCCAGCTTCTGGGTCAGGACCGCCGGGACGGCGGCGGGGAGGGAGAGGGAGGGCTTCTTGGCCGGCATGGTGGTGACCTCGGGGTAAAATCCACCCTGACGGAGTGGGCGGGCCGCGAATGTGACGCCACGGCCCGCCAGGAAGGCCGCTCAGCGCAGCAACAGCAGCACCACGAGCAGCGCCAGCAGCACCGCGGCCACCACCAGCACCACCTTCAGCACCGACACCGGCGCGTCTCCCAGCACCACCTTCGTGTCCTGCCCGTGCACCACCACCCGGTACAGCTTCTTGCGGTACCGGTACGCCAGCACGTACGCCGGCAGCGCGTAGCGCCTCGTCTCCAGGCTCGACAGCACCACCGCCACGTGCACGTTGCGGCGGCGGCTGCCCGGCACGTGCGAGCGCTCCACCTGCTCGCGCGCCTCCTGCTCCACCGCCGCCAATATCTGCCGCCTCGCCCCCGAGCGCGTCACGTCGAAGCGCTCCACCTGCGCGTCCTCCGGCCCTCTCGGCTCGCGCTCCACGCCCGCCAGCGCGTAATGGCCGGCCAGCCGATCGCACTCGCGCTCCGTCAGGCCCCGCGACGCCGACACGAGGATGTCCTGGAAGGTGAGCGCCACCTGTCCCGAGTGCGGCGCCCAGTCCGAGCGTCCGCTCCCCACGTTCGAGTCCGCCGTCCAGCTCACCCGCGCCCCCGCGCTGAAGGCCCACGCCGGCCACCACATCGGCCGCAGGGATTGCAGCGCCGCCTCCTCCGCCAGGTTCGCCGGCCGGAAGAAGCGCTTCTCCGACAGGAACCCCATCAGCGCCTCGCGCGCCGCCGCCGGCTCCACCGTGAAGGGCAGGAAGTGCTCGGCCTGCTCCAGCGGGTCCGCCGTCGTCTCCACGTGCATCACCGACGCGCAGAAGGCACACCGCGGCGCCTTCACCTCCGCCGAGTACTCCAGCGAGGCCCCGCAACTGTCGCACCGCACCACCTTCGCCACCTCGCCCGCCGGCAGCAGGCCCCGCTCCCGGGGGGCCGCCGCCAGCCCGCAGATGGGGCAGCGCAAATCCCCCACCTCCAGCGCGCTCCCGCACCGCTCGCACCCCGCCATCGCCCGGGCCGTCATGACCGGCCTCCCTGGCCCAGCAGCACGTACACGAGCAGCCCCAGCGCCACCACGCCCAGCACCGTCAGCAGCACCTTCACCCAGGAGATGGGCACCTTGCCGAACACCTCGCCCGACTGCCCGTTCACCACCACCCGCAGCGGCGGCTTGTCCGGCGCGTAGCGCGCCGCCAGCACCCATACGGGCACCAGGCACACGTCCAGCGACTCCTCCTCCAACCGCGTGTCGTGCCGCAGCTCGCGGTGCGAGTCCCCCGGCATGAAGGACTCCAGCCGCCGCGCCACCCGCGCCAGCGCCTCCTCGCGCGCCTGCCGCAGGCACTCGTCACGGGAGAGTGACGGCTCCTCCGCCACCCAGCCCGCCACCAGCGCCGGCTCGTAGCGCGCCAGCACCCTCAGGTCGAAGGGCTCCAGCTGCTCCAGCTCCGGGTTGGACAGCCCGCGCGAGGCCGTCACCAGCACGTCCGGCACGTATTCGGCGTGCTCGCCTCGCAGCGGGCGCCACTCCGTCTTCGTCACCGTGCGCGTCTTGGTGACGGTCTTCCCGTTCTCCGTCGTCGTGTACGTCTCCGTCTCGGTGTAGTTCTCACCAATTGAGACGCTGTAGTGGGAATCGGCCCGCGCGCTGTAGAGGTACGCCGGTACGTACACACCTCGCACGTCCTGCAGCGAGGCTCGTTTGAGCCCCGAATGGCACCAAGGGTTGCGCGTGCGCAGCCAGTGCTTCACCCGCTCGCCCGCGACCTGATGGGTCAGCGCGAACCCCAGCGCGAAGGTGGGCGCGGGCCTGTCCAGGCTCGGCGGCCGCTCCACCACCGAGGGCGCCGCGCAGTACGGACACACCGTCGTGCGCAGCCCCTCCGCCACCACCAGCTCCGCTCCACATGATTGGCACCGTAAGTTCATCTCAGGCCTCTCCCCGCGAGCACCTTCCCTCAGCCGGAGTCGTGCATTCCACTCAACTTTCAGTCCGAGTTGCGCTACACCCCCCACTTCCTTGCGCCGAGTCCACCCCATGCCCTTCCGGGAAGAAATGCTGGTGTCCCTGGCTTCCCAGCCACAGGCGCCCGGAAACGAGTCCTCCAGCGTGTTGCTCGACGAGAGCCTGTGGCCGCTGGTGGTGGTGCGGATCGGCCGGACCGTCACGACGGAGGACTTCGAGGCGTACCTGTCGACCCGGAGCGCCTACCTGCGGCGCGAGGAGCCGCACCTGTGCATCTTCGACGCGCGTCAGGTGCACATGCCCACGGCGCAGATGCGCCAGCGCTACACCGACTGGCTGCGCGACAACGCGCTCCAGCTGCGCCACTGGATGCTGGGCTCGGCGTACATCATCGAGTCCCCCGCGGTGCGGATGATGATGAGCGTCATCCGCCACTTCGCGGCGATGACCACGCCCTTCGTCGTCACCGCCACGCTGACGCCCGCCGTCTCCTGGGCCGCCGAGCGCTTCCAGGAGGCCGGGCTCACCCAGGCCGCCACGCGCATCCGCGTCCACTACGCCCTGCCGTCGAGCTGATCCGCCCCGCTCAGCGGCCACCGGAGCGCGGCGGGTCCTCCCAGAAGGGGGAAGGCGCCTCGTCGTCTCCGCCGTCGAGCGCGTAGAGAGCCGCGCCCTGGCGCAGCGGGTCGTTCCCATCCGGGAATCCGTCTCCCGGCATCCAGGGGAGGAGGTCGTCGTCCCCGGGTTCCCATGTGCCCATGGCCAACTCTTCGATGTCCGTTCGCACAGGTGGGCCTCCGCGCCAGGGATGCCAGGGAGACAGTCGGCACGAGCGCTCACGGGTGACAGGTACCCTGGAGGACGAGTGCACTGTCCGCGGTGTGACACACGGGGCGCCGTGGCTTCGCTGTTGCCTCTCCGGGGCATGGCGGGAAGAGTTCGGGGCCTGTCTCCCCCGTCCCCCGGAGCCCCTCCCATGGCGCACCCGTCTCCCCCCGTCATCGGCATCCTCGGAGGCAGCGGCCTCTATCAAATCGACGGCCTCCAGGACGTCTCCTGGCGCAAGGTGTCCTCGCCCTTCGGCGAGCCCTCGGACGAGCTGTGCTTCGGCACGCTCGACGGCACCCGCGTGGTGTTCCTGCCCCGCCACGGCCGGGGCCACCGGATTGCTCCCTCGGACATCAACTTCCGCGCCAACATCGACGCGCTCAAGCGCTCGGGCGTCACCGACCTGCTCTCCCTGTCCGCCGTGGGCAGCCTGCGCGAGGACCTGCCCCCGGGCTCCTTCGTGGTGGTGGACCAGTTCATCGACCGCACCTTCGCTCGCGAGAAGAGCTTCTTCGGCACCGGCTGCGTCGCCCACGTGTCCATGGCCCGGCCCGTGTGCACGCGCCTGGGGGACGCGGTGATGAGCGCCGGCCAGGGGCTCGACATCCCCATGAAGCGCGGCGGCACCTACCTCGTCATGGAGGGGCCCCAGTTCTCCTCGCTCGCCGAGAGCCAGCTCTACCGCAGCTGGGGGTGCAGCGTGATCGGCATGACCAACATGCCCGAGGCCAAGCTCTCCCGTGAGGCGGAGATCTGCTACGCGACCGTGGCCATGGTGACGGACTTCGACTGCTGGCATCCCGGCCACGATGCCGTCACCGTGGACCAGGTCATCTCCGTGCTGATGGCCAACGCGGGCAAGGCGCGCGGGCTGGTGAGGAACGTGGTGCCGCTGCTCGGCAAGCACCAGGGCCCGTGCGCACACGGCTGCCAGACGGCGCTCGACCACGCCCTCATCACCGCTCCCGAGGTGAGGGACCCCCAGGTCCTCGAGCGGCTCGACGCTGTCGGTGGCCGGGTGCTGAAGCGCCAGGGCACCTAGCAAGCGGCTGTATGTCCACTCCCTCTCCCTCCGGGAGAGGGTCGGGGTGAGGGTACGTGCTCCCCCGTGTTCCACCCTCCGCACCCCCACTCGCGAGGAAACGAAGACGCATGAAGGTCCACGGAAAGCCGATGCGCACCCTTTGGGTCGAGACCGACGGCCACTCGGTCGGCATCATCGACCAGACGCGCCTGCCCCACGCCTTCGCGACGCTGCGGCTCACGACGCTCGACGAGGCGGCCCATGCCATCCGCTCCATGCAGGTGCGCGGGGCACCGCTCATCGGGGCCACCGCGGCCTACGGCGTGTGCCTCGCCCTGCGCGCGGACGCGTCCGATGGAGCGCTGGAGCGGGCCTGCGCGCTGCTCCAGGCCACCCGGCCCACGGCGGTGAACCTGCGCTGGGCGCTCGACGAGATGCGCCGCGCGCTGCGTCCGCTGCCTCCGTCCGAGCGGGTCGCCGCCGCGTACCGGCGCGCGGCCGCCCTCTGCGACGAGGACGTGGCCATCAACCGCTCCATCGGCGAGCACGGGCTGGGGCTCATCCGCTCGGCCTGGGAGCGCAAGGGCCGCCAGGGACGGGTGAACGTGCTCACCCACTGCAACGCGGGCTGGCTGGCCACGGTGGACTGGGGCACGGCGCTCGCGCCCCTCTACCTGGCGCACGAGCAGGGCATTCCCGTGCACGTCTGGGTGGATGAAACCCGCCCGCGCAACCAGGGCGCGAGCCTGACGGCGTGGGAGCTCGGGCAGCACGGCGTGCCCCACACCGTCATCGCGGACAACGTCGGCGGCCACCTCATGCAGCACGGCGAGGTGGACCTGTGCATCGTGGGCACGGACCGCACCACCGCCCGGGGTGACGTGGCGAACAAGATCGGCACGTACCTCAAGGCGCTCGCCGCCAGGGACAACGGCGTGCCCTTCTACGTGGCGCTGCCCTCCCCCACCATCGACTGGACGCTGGAGGACGGGGTGCGTGACATCCCCATCGAGCAGCGGGATGGCCGCGAGCTGACGGACATCAGCGGGCGGCTGCCCTCGGGCGAGGTGGTGACGGTGCGGGTGACGCCGGAGGCGAGCCCGGTGGCCAACTACGGCTTCGATGTGACTCCGGCGAGGCTGGTGACGGCGCTCGTCACCGAGCGCGGGGTGTGCGCGGCCTCGACCGAGGGACTGCTGTCGCTCTTCCCCGAGCGGCGGCCTGCGCGGGAGACGGGCACGTGAGCACTCCGAAGCACCTGGAGCTGCGCCAGGCGATGATCGCCACGGCGCGGAAGATGAACACGTCGGGGCTGAACCAGGGCACGAGCGGCAATCTCAGCCAGCGCGTCGAGGACGGGTTCCTCGTGACGCCGACCGGGATGGACTACGACTCGATGGTGCCGGAGGACATCGTCCTGATGCGCTTCGACGGCGGCCACGAGGGGCGCCGCAAGCCCTCGTCCGAGTGGCGCTTCCACTGGGACATCCTCGCCGCGCGGCCCGAGGTGGGCGCGGTGCTGCACGCGCACTCGATGTTCTGCACGACGCTCGCGTGCCTGCACCGGGGGATTCCGTCCTTCCATTACATGGTGGCGGCGGCCGGAGGCGTGGACATCCGCTGCGCGCCGTACGCCACGTTCGGCACCGAGGAGCTGTCGCGCCACGCCGTGACGGCGCTGGAGGGGCGCAAGGCGTGCCTGCTGGCGAATCACGGAATGCTCGCGCTGGGCAGGGACCTGGCGGGCGCCTTCAAGCTGGCCGTGGAGGTGGAGACGCTCGCGGCCATGTACTGGCGCGCGCTCCAGGTCGGCGAGCCCGTGATTCTGGATTCGACGGAGATGGCCGTGGTGCTCGAGAAGTTCAAGACGTACGGACAGCAGCCAGAGCCCAAGGGCTGAGGAGCGGTCAGTCCTGAACCGCCGGACCTGCGCTTGACCGCGGTCCGGCTTAGACTTCCCGCATGGATCCGCGAGAACTCCTACGGCAGGCCTTCCCGAGCTACGGACCAGATTGGGATGCGGCCATTGATGCGGGCGTGGACGTGTCCCTGCTCGAGGAGAATCTCCGCCTCACTCCCACGGAGAGGCTCGAGCAACTGCAGCGAATGACCGAGTTGTACGAGGCGCTGCGCCCCAAGGGAGACTCCAACGATGCAGCGGACGCCTGAGATCCTCTGTGCTTCGCGGATCCATTCCACGGGGTCTCATACCCTCACCCCGTCCCTCTCCCAGAGGGAGAGGGGTAGTAGGCGGCGAGCTCATGACTCGGGGGGCCGCAGCGGGAGCTCTACCCGGAACGTGGATCCCCGCCCTGGCTCGCTCTCCACCTGGATGCTCCCTCCCAACGCCTGCACGATCTGCTGCGTGATGTAGAGCCCCAGCCCCAACCCTCCGTAGTTCCTCCCCGACACCGCCCTCTCGAACTTGCCGAAGATGCGCTTGAGGTGCTCCGGCGCTATCCCGATCCCCTCGTCCTTCACCACCAGCACCCCCCGCTCCTCATCCCCCTCCACCCTCACCCGCACCGGGTGCCCCGCTCCGTACTTCATCGCGTTCGACAGCAGGTTCGTCATCACCTGATCCAACCGCAGCCGATCCCACCTCCCCACCACCGGCCCCTCCACCACCAGTTCCAGCTCGCAGTCCATCTTCGCCGCCTGCTGCGCGAACCGCCCCATCACCTCCCGCACCACCTCCCCCAGCTCCACGTCCTCCCACGTCAGCGGCAGCTTCCCCTCCGTCAGCCTCGAGACGTCCAGCAGGTCGTCCACCAGCGCCGCCAGCTTGCGCAACTGCGCCTCCGCGCTCTCCACCACCCGAATCACCCGCTCGCGGTGCTGGCATGCCACCGGCCCCGACTCCATCTCCCGCTTCAACGATTGCAGCCTCAGGTGCAGCGGCGTCAGCGGCGTCTTCAGCTCATGCGAGGCCACCGAGAGGAAATCGTCCCGGATCCTCACCGCCTCGCTCGCCTCCTCGTATAGCCGCGCGTTCTCCTCCGCCTGCTGGCCCAGCCTCATCCCCAGCTCCACCAGCTCACGCTCGTCCGCCCTCACCCGCCGCAGCTGCGCCAGCATCCACTCCACCCTCAGCGCCGCCGTCTCCTTCCCCAGCATCAGCTCCGGCCTCTCGTAGAAGAGGTTCCCGTGCACCTCGTTCCCGTAGATGACCAGCGGGTGCGTGCGCATCACGTCCCGGATGATCTCCGGTGGGAAACGGCTCCGGTGGTACTGGCAGATGGCCACCACCTTGCTGTTCGGAAAGAACCCCGTCAGCAGCGTCTCGTAACGGATGAGCTGCTCGCCCTCCGGCTCCGCCCCCAGCGCCCACGTCATCTCCCCCATGATGCGCAGCCCCGTGAAGCCCGCCTCCAACGCCTGCCTCTCCAGCTCGCGCAGATAGGCCAGCATCTCCTCCGGCACGAACCGCCCCGTGCGCAGGTACGCCTCGCGCGTGGACTGGAAGACGAGCGCGCCCCGCTCCCCCTCCGCCTCCACGTCCACTCCGCTCTCCCGCAGCACCGCGGCCACCTCCTCCGCCGTGTGCTCGTCCACCAGGTACACGCACTGCTCGCCCCGCTCGAGCCCCGTTCGCACGAAGGGCACCAGCGCCGCCACCTGCTCCTCGAACCGCTCGTAGATGAGGCACAGGTGGTCACCCAGCCCCACCCGCGTGAGCTGCCGGGCCGTCTCGCCCACCGCCGCGCCTGCCTCCTCCAGCCGCCTGGGGGGCGGGGAAGCTGCCGGGGGAGTGTCTTTCATACCGCCCTCGAGAGCCGAAAGGTGCCTGCCAGACAGTCCCCTCTCGCCAGGGTGCCCGTGCCATCCGCTCCCCAACCCCAACGGGTGTATTCCATCGGATTCCAGGGCCCGGAGATGTCAGACCCCTCCGTTAATGTCTTCACATCACGACGCATCAGGGAGGCACTTCATGGATGGACTCACGGGGTCACCTCACGTCTCCGTCAACAAGCTGGGGCGCTACCTCACGGCGACTCCCGCCCTGCGCAAGCGCCTCATCCACGCGCAGAAGCACCCACCCCAGCCACGCTATCTGCACTACCCCGAGGCCGCACAGGCCATCACCGATTTTCTCTGCCGGGGCCAGGACGAGGCCGTCCTGCGCCAGCACCAGCACCGGCTCGCCACCACCGTCTTCACCGAGGAGTTCGAAGCCCACCGTGCCCTCTTGTGCATCGAGGCCATCGAGCGCTACCGCTCGCTGCACTCGCGCCTGGGCCTGCACGGTGTGGTGGCCAGCGAGGTGGGAGACGAACCGCCCGCGCTCGAAATGGCCGGTGTGAGCATCCGCGTCGCGCCCCAGGTGGTGCTCCAGACGCTGGACCGTCACGGCAACAACAAGGTCGGGGTGATGAAGCTGTATTTCTCCAAACACCACCCCCTGGACGAGCGCTCCGGGCACTACATCGCCACGTTGCTGCAGGCCTTCGTCGAGCAGCACCTGGCCCCGCTGGGCCCCATCGACCCGAGGCTGGTGCGGGTGGTGGACGTGTTCGCCGGGCGCGAGTACCTGCCTCCCAAGGCGCGCGCCCGCCGCATGTGTGACGTGCAGTTGGCGTGCGAGGAGATCGCCGCCCGCTGGCCCGTGCAGTGACGCGTTCAGACGTACCCACCCGGTGAGCCTGGCCCGGGGAGTGCCCTTGTCGCGCGAGGGCCCGGACGTTAAGACTCTGGGCCTGCAGACACCACGACTGGGAGGGGCGACGGCCTTGCTGGACGCATTGTGGGAACGGAGGGCGCTGCTCGTCTCGGGAAAAGGGGGCGTGGGAAAGACAACCATCGCGGCGGCGCTCGCGCGCGCGGCGGTGGCCTCGGGCCGGCGGGTGCTGCTGGCCGAGGTGGAAGTGTCTTCCGACGAGCAGAATGGCCCCTCCCCCCTCGCCACGCTGGCGGGCGCACGAGCGCCCGGCCCGCGCGTCACCGAGGTGTCCAGGGGCCTGTCCTTCGTCCGCCTGTCCCCCATCGAGGGCCAGCGCCTCTTCCTGCAGGACGTGCTGCCCCTGCGCGTCATGGCGGACGCGGCCATGCGCACCCGCGCCCTGCGCCGCTTCCTCGAGGCCGCGCCCGCGCTCCGGGAGATGGGCGTCCTCTACCAGATGCTGCACCTGCTGCGCAGCACCCGCCCGGATGGGAGCCCCCTGCACACGCTCACCATCCTGGACCTGCCGGCCACCGGCCATGCGCTGGCGCTCGCGGCGCTGCCGGACGCGCTGCTGTCCGTCATGCCCGGTGGGCCCGTGGGCCGCGCGGTGCGCGAGGGGTTGAGCCTCTTGAGGGACCCCGCCCTCACCGGTGCGCTGCTCGTCACCCTGCCCGAGCCGCTGCCCGTCAGTGAGACGCTGGAGCTGGCCACCGCCATCCAGCGCCACCGCATCCCCATCACCGCGGGCGTGCTCAACCGCATGCCGGACAATCCCTTCTCACCGGATGGCCGCGCCGCCGTGGAGCGGCTGCTGGACGAGCACGGGCCCCACCGCGGCCAGCGCGCCCTGGCGCAGCTGGACCGGGCGCGCGCCGCCGAGGCCCGGCTGGCGGGCAACCTCGCCGCGCCCCTCTTCACCGTGCCCGAGCTGCCCGCGGTGGGGACGGAGCTGGTGGAGCGGCTCGCCACGCACTTCACCCGTAGCGTCGTCCCCCCTGAGCGCTCCACCGGGAGCGCCGGAGCCCGGCCATGAACCTGCGGTCCCTGCTGCGAGAGAAGCGCGTCGTCGTGCTGTGTGGCGCCGGTGGCGTGGGGAAGACGACGACGGCGGCGGCCCTGGGCGTGGCCGCGGCGCGCGCGGGCCGCAAGGTGCTGGTGCTCACCATCGACCCGGCGCGGCGGCTCGCCGAGGCCATGGGCCTGTCCGAGGGCGGCGCGGAGCCCACCCCCATTCCCCCCGAGCGCCTCTTCGCGGGCGGCGAGCCCGGCCCGGGCCGGCTGGACGTGTGGATGTTGGATCCGCGCATCGTCTTCGAGCGCTTCGTGCGGCGGTTGTCGGCCACACCCGAGGCGGCGCGCACCATCATCGAGAACCGCCTCTACCGCTTCCTGTCGGACCTGGTGGCGGGCATGCAGGAGTACGCGGCGGCCGAGGCGCTGGACAACTTCCTGGACGAGGGCCGCTACGAGCTCGTCGTCCTGGACACGCCGCCGAGCCGCCACGCGCTGGACTTCCTGGAGGCCCCGGGGCGGCTGGCGCGCTTCCTGGATGACCGCATCGTCTCGCTCTTCCTCCCGGAGGAGAAGGGGCGCGGGGGGCGGCTGTGGCGCAAGACGTCGCAGCTGCTGGGCAACGTGCTGGGCACCATCTTCGGCGATGGCTTCACCCAGGAGATGCGCACCTTCCTGGGGGCCTTCAGCGGGCTGTTCGCGGGCATCCGGCTGAGGGCGGATCGGCTGCGCTCGCGGCTGTCCTCGCCGGACGCGGCCTTCCTGCTGGTGACATCGCCGGAGTCGGCCTCGCTGGAGGAGGCGTCCTTCTTCCGGGACATGCTGCGCGAGAAGGGGCTGCCCTTCGCCGGCTACGTGCTCAACCGGAGCTGGGCACGCGAGGACGGGCTGGAGGCTCCCGAGGCGCTGCTGCGGCACGTGGAGGAGGGAGGCGCCGCGAGTGACGGGGTGAAGGCGCTCATCGGTCTGGCCGCGCAGGAGCGCGCCCGTGCCGAGGCCCACCGCGGACTGCTCCAACGGCTGGCGGAGAAGCTGCCCGCGGGCGCGGTGGCGGTGGCCGCGCCCGAGGCCGGTGGCGAGCTGGAGGACTTCGGCGGCCTGGTGCGGCTGGGCGACGCGCTCGCCACTTCGTGAGTCACGCCCGCGAGAAGCGCACCCGGAGGCCGCCTCGCGGGTGCGGGAAGGGCAGCGGCGCCAGTGACAGGTCCTGCCCGGGGACGAGCTCCCAGCGGTAGCCACGCAGCATCAGCGCCAGGACGACGGCCATCTCCGTCATGGCGAAGTGCTGCCCCAGGCACACCCGCGCCCCTCCGCCGAAGGGAATGAGGGCATTGGACTGCTTGCGGTGCTCGGCGCGCTCGGGGCCCATGCGCTCCGGGTCGAAGCGCTCCGGCTCCGTCCAGGGCGAGGCCCGGTGCGTCCCCCCGACGCTGAGCATGAGCGTCCACCCCTGGGGAATGCGGTAGCCGCCGTACGCCACGTCCCGCGTGGTGACGCGCGGCAGGGCGCTCACCGGCGGCAGGTGGCGCAGCGCCTCGTGGATGACCTGGTGCAGGTAGGGCATCTCCTTCATGCCCTCGAGCGTGAGGGGCTCGTCCACCCTGGCGCCCCGCTGCTCCTCGCGGCAACGCTGGAGCACCTCGGGGTGCTCGGCCAGCAGCCACACCAGGTTGGTCAGCGAGTGCAGCGTCGTGTCATGGCCCGCGAGCAGTTGCACGAGCGTCTCGTCGAGCACGGCCTCGCGCGACAGCGGCTGGCCCTCGTCGTCCCGCACCGACAGCAGCGAGCCGAGGATGTCCCGGGGCTGCTCGACCAGGTGCTCGCGCTCGACCACCACCTGCTCCAGCAGGGCGCGCAATTCCCGCCGCGCCGCCATGGAGCGGCCATGCACCGTGAAGGGCACATCCCACGGCACCGCCGAGAACAGCCCCTTCACCCACCGCTCCACCAGCGGCACCACGCGCCGCAGGTCCACCGGCGTGTCACCGAGGATGAGGCCCAGGGCCACCTCGAGCACGAGCGTGCTCGCCGTGGACAGCACCGTCACCTCCGGGTGCTCGACCCACCGCTCCAGGTGCCGCGTGGCGATGCTCTGCATGCGCGGCACGAAGTCGCGCACCATGGCCTGGGTGAAGTGGGGCGCGAGCAGCCGGCGCCGGGCCTGGTGCGCCTCGCCGGTGAGCTGGGGAATGGCCTGCAGGCCGAGCACCTGGCGCGTGCCGTACCCCCACCGCACGTGGAGGAACTTGTTCTCCCCCGCGAACACCCACCGGCTGGCCTCCGCTCCCGAGAGGAACACCGTGGGCGAGCCGAAGATGTGCGAGCGGAAGATGTCGCCGTGTCGCCGCCTCCGCTCGTCGATGAAGGGCCCCGGGGCTCGCAGGAAGGCGAGTGTCTCCCCCAGGAGTGGGAGCCCCTCGGCTCCCGGCGGCAGCGGTAGATGTGAGAGGTCCTCCGCCACCGTGTCCGGCTGTGTCGTCGGCATGGCCCTTCCCCCTTTTTTCTCATTCTCTCATAAGGGCATGACACGGGCCGGGCGGGGGCTCGGGAGCCATCGTCCACATTGGGGCATTGGGGATGTCGGAAGTCGGGCACTCGGAGGGGTGGGGCATGCCCGGAGGCGGACAGCAGGGGCGCTCCGCCCCCGGGGCCGATTGGAAGCAGCCACCCGCGTACCAAGCCTTCGGCGTCCACATCCGCAGAGGAGGTCTCACCTCATGGCCCAGCGACACACCGACAATGGCCGGGACGTCCCGGCGCGCCCCTCGCCGCCCAATGGCACCCACACCGAGGATCGGGAGCGCGAGCGCCGCGCCGCCGAGTCCCCGCCGGGCTCCCGCGAGCGCTCCGAGTCCGACGTCACCGGCTGGAGCCCCGAGCGCGACGAGCCCCCCGAGGTGCGCCAGGGCCGCTTCCACCGCGCCGCCCAGCTGCGCATGGCCCAGCCGCGCACCGAGGAGGGCGGGCCCTCGCCCGAGGACGACACGCGCTACGACCTGGGCTCGCGCCGCCGCCTCATCGGAAGGGATCGGCCCTACGAGCGCCCGGCACAGGGCGACACCGGCGCGGGGCACTACGGCCGGGATGATCGCTCGGTCAGTGATGCCGCCGGGCTGGGCCCGGGGCCGCTGATGGGCGATCAGGACCTGTACCACTCTCTGGAGGGGCACCAGCCGCCCCGCGAGTACCGTGAATGGAACCGCACCGGCACCGGCGCCGAGCGGAGCGGTCACACCTCGCAAGCCCGCTCGCCGGGGTCCGGCGGGCAGGCCACGCGCGGTGTACCCCCCGCCGACGAGCGCGGCATCTCCGGGCGGGGGCGGCGCCAGGACCGGTCGTGGGAGGACCATCCCACCGAGGGCAGTGAAGCCGGAGGCGAGGGGTATTCGTCGCTGATCGGCATGGGCCAGCCAACGCCGTCACGCGAGTCGCGTGTCACGACGCACGGGCCCACCGGGGCGCCCACGGAGCGGCGCCAGGGCCGCTGGAAGCGCGAGCCGCTGATGGCTCGGGAGATCATGACGCGCGGGGTGAAGAGCGTGCACCTCGACAGCAGCCTGCGCGAGGTGGCCCGCGTCATGAAGGACGAGGACTGCGGCATCGTCCCCGTGGTGGATGATCGCGGGCGGCTCAAGGGCGTCCTCACCGACCGCGACCTCGTCATCCGCACCCTCGCCGAGGGCCGCCCCCCGGACAACATGCGCGCCCGGGACGTGATGACGGATGACGTGGAGGCGGTCACTCCGGACGAGGACATCCACAGCATCATCGCCCTGATGGGCCGCCGCCAGGTCCGCCGCGTCCCCGTCGTGGAGCGCGACGACCGGCTCGTGGGCATCATCTCCATGGCCGACATCGCCACCCGCGCCGATTACGACGAGGAGCTCCAGGAGGCGCTCGACCGGATTTCGGCACGGCGCTCGTTCTGGAGCCGGTTGTACTAGGCACGGTTCCCCTTGGGACGGGGCGGTGGGGAACCTGGGGGTCCAGGTACCCTCACCCCGTCCCTCTCCCGAAGGGAGAGGGGTTCTTGCTACGAGATGGTCAGGGTGACTCCCGTGGCGTCACTCGTGGCCGTGAACTTCTTGAGCGGACCGATGGTGATGGCTCCACTCGGATCCGGCCCCCGCGTCACGTCTCCCGTCTTGGTGAAGCGCGAGTTGTGGCACGGGCACAGCAAGTCCCCCGCCGACTCGTCGTAGCTCACCGGGCACTGCTGGTGGGTGCAGAGCGAGTCCACCGCCGCGTACGCGCCACCCTCGAGCGCGAAGACGAAGATGAGCTTGCCGTAGCCCTCCGGCACTCCCTGCACCCGGCCCCCCGCCGTCTGCAGCTCGGGGAAGCTCGAGAAGGGGAAGAAGATCTTCCCATTCTGCACCGAGGGGAATCCCTCCTCGCCGGCCGCGAAGTCGATCGTCAGCAGGACTCCGTCGAAGCTCGCTTCGTACTTCGTCAGCGGCGCCTTCGCGGGTGCCTGCGTCACCTTGCCGTCCGTCGAGAAGCGCGAGAGGTGGCACGGGCAGATGGCCTCACCATCCTGGAAGCCCAGCGGACACCCCGAGTGCGTACAGATGGCGGACACCACCTTGTACTCGTTGGCCCCCTTCTCCGCCGTGTGCATGACGAGCAGCGGCTGCTCGCCAGGCACGCGCAGGGTGACGGCGCCGCCTTCCTTGGTCAGGTCCGGATAGCGCGCCACTTGCAGAATCACGGTGCCATCCGACTCCTTCTGCGCGTCCAGCACCGGCGCGGGGGAGATGTCCGGCGCGCACCCGGGCAGGCCCGCCGCCGCGGCGCCCGCGCCCGCTCCCACCAGCCCCCGGAGGAAACCACGACGGCTCGTGCTCACTTCCCCTCCTCCTTGAGCTGGAACTTCGTCTCCATCGCCAGCGCGTCGTCCACCTTCACCATCAGCAGCGACGGGCGCTCCACCTTGTAGGACTCCAGGCTGATCTGGAACTTGCCCTCGGCCGACACGTCCGTGGCCGTGTTGAACAGCACCTGCAGGGGCACCTCGATGCTCTGCTTCACCCCGTGGAAGGTGAGCTGTCCCTTGAGCGTCACCTCCTGCTTCGCCGGGAACGAGGTCGGCACCTTCACGCCCGTGGCCACGCCCTTGAACTCGACGGTGGGGTACTTCGTGGCCTCGGTGACCTCCTTCATGTGCGAGTCTCGGTTGGAGTTGCCCGAGTCGAAGTCCGCCACGTTGGCGCGCACGGCCACCTGCAGGGTGCCATCGGGGAGGATGCGCGCCTTGCCCTCGGTGGGGCGCGCGGTGCCCACCACCTCGTGCATCTTGTGGTTGAGGCGGTAGGTGACGCTGCTACCGTCCTTCTTCACCGAATACGTGCGCGCGGTAGCCGCCTCCTGCGCGAGAGCGGGAGCGGACAGCATCAGCGAGCACAGCAGGGCCAGGAACGAGTGTTTCATGGGGGGATTCTCCGGGTCTTATCGACTCGTTTTTGCGCGTGGAAATTCAGAACGTGAGCATCAACATGCCTGCGCCCACGGCGCCCAGCGTCGCATAGCCGATCACCTGATGCGCGGTGACCAGGCCCACCTGCGACAGCTTGCCTTCGTGTTGCGCGGTCACCACACCGAGCGCCACCTGGGTCAGCATTCCAGCGGTGGCCAGGGACATGAAGATCTTGTGCAGGGTGATGGTGTCCAGCCGCAGTTCCTTCTTGAAGGGCGTGGGGGCGAGCAGGCCGAGCAGGCCCGTTCCGGCGAAGAGCGTGCTGGAGCCGATCACCAGCCCCGTGTGCAAGCCCTTGTACCGGTCAGTGCCTCCCCCACCCCGGTAGCGGTCATTGAGGTTGAGCTGCCCCACCACGATGGTGGCCGTCAGCGTCGCCGCCATGGCGATGCCCACGCCCTGGTGGATGGTGAGCATGGTGCGGCGCTGGGCGATGGCCCTCTCCAGCGCGGGGTCCACCGCGCGCGGCGCCTCGGCCGACGTCGTCGAGGACTCGAGCAGATCGAAGTCCATGTCGGACTCCTCCTGCTTCACCGGCGCGTCGGAGGGCCGCGTCTCCGCGGGCTGCATTGGCGAGGGCGGAGCGGCCTCGGGCCGCGCGGGCTCGGCCTGCTTCGCCGCGGGCTGCATCGGCGCGTCCTCTTCCCCGGACTCGGCCGGCGCCGGCGTGACGGACTTCCGGGAAGACTTCTTGGACGCCTTCGCCTTGGTCTTGGCCGACTTGGAGCTCTTCGACGTCTTGGCTCTGGCGGTCTTCGCCGGGGCGGCGTGAGCGCTCGGGGCGGGAACGGCGAGGAGGGAGATGAACAGGGCGACGACGACAGTGCGGAACATCAATTGCCCTCGGACTGGGAGAACACGGCCTGCCCAGTATGCGACAATCGGGTCCCGCTCGCATGTCGAGATATTATGCTCTGGCGAAGTAAAGAGGGACCTCGCGCGTCCGCGGGTCCCTCTGTCCTTTTTCCCGTTCGGGGAGAAAGCGAGTCTCAGGCCGGCGCGGTGGCCGGGGCCTCCGAGCGCGGGGCATTGCCCTGGGACAGCTCCAGCCCCAGCACGCGTGGGTCGAAATAGGCGTAGAAGCGCGAGATGCGGTCGCCATCCCACTCGATGATGGAGACGCCCTCGTAGTCCACCGCCGCGCCGTTGTGCGCGGTGCCGCTGGACTCCCACTCGAGCGCCACGCGGTCCCCCGCTTCGATCATGTTCCGGAAGGTGGACTTCACTCGACGTAACATCCCCTTGTACTCGCGCCAGAACTCGCGAGCCCCCTCCTTGCCGTGGAAGGTACGGCGGGAGGCCACGTTGCTCACCTGAGCGTCGTCACCGAAGAGCTCCAACAGGGACTCCAGCTCGCCGCTCTCCTCCAGCCTGGCCAGTGCATCCACGAAACGCTGCGCTCGCTCCATCGCCATGGGGGTCCTCGCTCCATCCGCGTGAGGGTCCTTACGAGTCGGAGGGTGCGCATGACCTCCGGGCGCTGCCTCGAATGTCGTCTGCCCGCCTGTAAGGCATCCATGCCCCATGAAGACCCGGACCGGGTCCGACTAAGCTGGTTCCCCATGGAACGCGTCCGAGAAGCGCCACGCCCCGCCGAGGAGGAGGATTCCCAGGATCCCTCCGCTCCGATGTTCGAGGTGGACGCCGTGCCGCTGCTCGAGCGGCTGGAGGCCCTGCGCCAACCGGGCCCCACCTCCGACGAAGTGGACGCGTTCCTCGAGGCGCTCTCGACGCCAATCCCCCCGGGCGAGCCGCCACGCGTGCGCGCCGACTTCATGCTCGATGTCCTGGAGGACGAGCGGCTGTGCGAGCTGACGGGTACCGACGGCCGCCAGGTGGGCGTCGCGGCCCTGGAGACGATCCTGGCGCTCGGCTACCCGTATGCGCTCGAGGTGACGCCCGAGATGCTGAAGCGGGCCCGGGGTGCTCGGCCCCGCGGCATTCCCCGCTTCATGGGCATCGGGCTGGGGCTCGCCGTGCTCAACATGCTGGGGCAGGTAGGCCCCTGGCTGTCCATACACTGGCCCTACCTCATGGATGACGTGGATTTCCACCACACCGCCAAGCACATGGAGATGGACGGCATCCCCGTGATCACCTGGGATGGCCTGTTGCTCGGGCTGATGCTGCTCGCGGTGCCCGTGTTCTCGGCCCTGGCCGGGTTGTACGCGCTCCGGCCGATGAAGCGCTTCTTCAACGCGGTGCAGTTGCTGGTGAGCGGGTACTGCCTGCTGCTCGCGTGGCGCGGGTTCGACAATGACTACCAGGACCTGGGCCTGTCCTACCTCCTCACCAGCCTGGTGTCGCTGGCCACCATGCTCTGCCTGACCCTCCCCCACGACCAGGACCCCTGATAAAGACGAAGGACCGCGGCCGAGGGGGGTGGGCCGCGGTCCTCGTGCCCCCTCGCCTGGAGAAGGAAGGGGGACTTGGAACGAAGGGGTGGAAGCGTGGATCAGGTCAGCACGTCGAGCGCGCGGTTGTAGTACGCCTCGCGGCTGGCCAGCCCGTTGTAGCCGCCGTTGATGCGGCGGGTGACCTCACGGAAGTTGCCCGCGTCCGCGTAGGTGTTGAGGTTGCGGCTGTTCCAGAACCAGGCGGCGGTGCGGAAGCCCACGTCCGGGTCGGCGGCGCGCGTCGGGTTGTTCTCCAGGTCGATGCCCAGGGCCTTGCCCGCGGCGCGGTAGTTGGCGCGGCCGGTGAGCTGGATGGGGCCGCGGCCCTTGAAGCGCTTGCCGTCACCCGGCTCCGTGTTGCCCAGGTCCTTGCGGCCCTCGTAGGCGGCACCGGAGGCGATCTCCTCCATGTAGCGGAACTCGCCGCTCTCGTGGGCCAGCTGCGCGAGGAAGGCGGCCTGGCGCTTGGGGGTGTTGATGCCGGCCTCGGCCATGGCCTTGTTGAGGTGGGGCAGGTACTGCTCGGCCTTGGCCTGCGAGAGGTTGGGCATGATCTTGCGCAGCTGCGCGAGCGACACGCCGCCCTTGGTGCCGGGCTCGGAGGGGCCGGTGACGGGGCCGGGGCCGGTGGAGCCGCCCACCTTGGCGCCGAGCTTCTCGAAGGCGGCGCGCGTCTTGGGCCCGTAGTAGCCGGTGTTGGGCACGCCGTGAGCGGCCTGGAACTCCTTGAGGGCCGCCTCGGTCTTGGGGCCGAAGATGCCGGGGCCGGTGTTCATCTCGGCCTGGGTGAGGTTGCCGGCCTTCACCAGGGCCTTCTGGAGCAGCTCCACGTCCTTGCCACGAGCGCCCTTCTCCAGGTCCCCGGCGGGCAGGGACAGGCCCTTCACGGAGCCGCCCGAGGAGTTCTGACCGGCCACGGGGCCGCCGCTGCTGCCAGCCGGAGCGGTGCCCGGGCGCGGGTTGCCACCGGTGAAGGTGACGAGCTCGCCGGTGCTCTTGTAGTTCTTGGGGCCGCCCACGAGCTTGCCGTTCTGGAGCTTGAGGGCGATCTCCTTCCCGGTGGCGGGATCGTTGGCGTAGTAGGTGTCGCCCTTGCGGTGGGTGACGGTGACCCAGTGGTCGGTGCCGTTGGCGCCGCCGTTGGAGCCGGCCTTGTAGTCCACGCCGATGACGACGGGGCGGCCGGCGTCGATCTGCTTGTTGATGTTGGACGTGCTCCAGCCGGGCTTGGTGGCGCCGAGGCCGGCCATCTTGGCGGCCTGGCCCCAGATGAGGCCGTTGCCGGAGTAGCCGCCGTTCTTGTCGAGGTACGCGTCGAGCTCGCCGGGGTTGATGACCTTGCCGGAGATCTTGCTCATGGCCATGGCGGTGGAGGTCATGGCGCAGCCGGCGGCGGAGATGGAGGAGCCGGTGCCGAGGCGGCGGCCGCCCCACTGGGTATCGCCCTGGCGGTACATGGGGGTACCGTCGGCGGAGGTGGGGAAGGAGCGGCCGTCGTCATCCTTGACGGGGCCGGCGGCACGGCCACCGGCGGCGGCGGGCTGGTCGAACTTGTCGCCGCTCTTGGAGGGGTTGGAGCTGGGCGTCTTGGTGCCAGGACTGTCGAAGCCGTCGGGGACGGTCAGCTTCTGCCCGACCTTGATGAGGTCGGGGTCCTTGATGTTGTTGGCCTTGGCCAGCTTGTCGACGGTGGTGTTGTACCTGGCGGCGAGCTTCGAGAGGGTGTCGCCACTGCGGACGGAGATGGTGCTCACGGTGGGGTGCTCCGTGGGGTAGGGATATGGAAACAGCGTTGAACCCATTCTCGCAGCACAAGAGGAAAGGTTTCCTGGGGGCCCCAAAAAAACCGACGATTTCCCCTTGTCGAGCACGTGGATGTGACTGGGAACAGGGGTGGGAACGCACTCCGCGTATGCGGCGGGCTCCTCCAGATGCTGCCCCTCGGCCTCACCCCGCCTTGGCGCCCACGTCGTCCCGTCCGGCGAGCCGCGCCACCGCCTCGATGAGCACTCCCCGCTCCAGCGGTTTGGACAGGTGCACCTGGAAGCCCGCGCGGTAGGCCTTCCGCGCGTCCTCGGCGCTCGCGTAGGCCGTGAGCGCGATCGCTGGCACCCACTGGTCCCTCGCCTCGGCCCAGGCTCGCACCCGCCTCAACAGCGCGTGTCCGTCCTCCCCCGGCAGGCCGATGTCCGACACCAACACGTCCGGCAGCGCTTCCGTCAGCCGCTCCATCGCCTCGGTCGCGTTGCTCGCCGTGCTCACCTCCGCGCCCCGCTCGCGCAGCATGAGGGCAATCAGCTCGCGTGCGTCCGCCGCGTCCTCCACCAACAGCACCTTCACCTCGTCCAGTTTCACCGCCGGCGCCGTCTCCGCGCCCGGCAGCACCTCCGTCTGCACCTCGGGCAGCACCGCCGGCACCGGCAGCGTCACCGTGAAGGTGGACCCCTTCCCCTCTCCCCCGCTCTCGGCCCGCACGACGCCCCCGTGCAGCCCCACCAGGTGGTGGACGATCGCCAACCCCAATCCCAGTCCACCGTGCTCGCGCGTGGCCGAGCCGTCCGCCTGCCAGAAGCGCTCGAAGAGGTGCGGCAACGAGTCCGCTCGAATCCCCTTCCCCGTGTCCGTCACCCGGACCCACAGCTCCCGCTCGCTCCGGTCCACCCGCACCCGCACCTGCCCTCCCGCCGGGGTGAACTTCACCGCGTTCACCAGCAGGTTCCAGCACACCTGCTGCAACCTCCCCGGGTCCCCCACCAGCATCGCCGTGCCGTTGCCCCCCACGTCCACCTCGAGCGACAGCGACACCCCCTTCTGCTCCGCGTGCGGCCTCACCACCTCCACCGCCGCCTGCACCACCCCCACCAGCTCCACGCCCCGCCGGTGCAACGTCAGCTTGCCGGTGATGATGCGCGACACGTCCAGCACGTCTTCAATCAGTTGCGCCAGCGTGCGCGCGTTGCGCTCGATGACGGCCAGCCCCTTCTCCACCGCCTTCGCGTCGCTCTGCCGGTTGCGCAGCATCTGCGTCCAGCCCAGCACCGCCGTCAGCGGCGTGCGCAGCTCGTGGCTCATCACCGCGAGGAACTCGTCCTTCGCGCGGTTGGCCGCCTGCGTCTCCGCCATCAGCCGCGTGTTTTCAATCGCCACCGAGGCCATGCGCGCCAGCTGCACCAGGATGGCCTCGTCCTCGGCGCTGAAGTCCCCCTCGTGCCGGTCCGACAGCTGGATGAGGCCCAGGTTGCGCCCGTCCCGTCCCACCAGGGGCGCCGCCAGCCAGCCGCGCAGCGGCGGGTGCTTCGCCTTGTGCCGGCCGAAGTCCTTCCAGGCCGGGTGCGACTCCAGGTCCGCCTGCGACAACCTCATGGGCAGGTTCAGCCGGCACACCCACGAGTAGATGCCCGTCCCCTCCGGCGACTCCTTCCAGTCGCGCCACGCCCCGTACCTGTCCGACATCGACACGGCGTGGATGGCCTGCGACCAGCCCCCCTCCACCGTCAGGCTGGTGACGGCCTGGTGCGCGCCAATCACCTCGCGCGCCTGCTCCGTCACCGCCCGCAGCACCTGTTCGACGGAGTCCGCCTCGCTGATGACGAGCGCGGCACTGGCCAGCCCCTGCAGCTGCGTGGCGTGACGCTGCTCGCGCGCGAGCAGGCGCTCCAGCTCCGCCTCGCCCTGGCGCTGGCGGGTGATGTCCCGGTGAGCGCCCACCCACTCGCGCACCGTGCCGTCCTTCTCCAGCACCGGCACCGCGCGCGCCAGCACGTAGCGGTACGTCCCATCCCGGTGCCGCAGCCGGTGCTCCATCAGGTAGGGCGTGCGCGTGGAGAGCGCGGACTCCCACGTCCTCGCGGTGCGCTCCCGGTCCTCCGGATGCACCGCGTCCAACCAGCCCCAGCCCAGCAGCTCCTCGCGCGTCTGTCCGGTGAAGGCCCGCCAGCCGGGCTGGTCCTCCATGAACTCGCCCGACGTCGGCGTCACCCAGATGATGTCCGAGGTGGCCGTCACCAGTGAACGGAAGCGCTCCTCGCTGTAGCCCAGGTCTCGCGCCAGCGTCTCCGCCGTGCGGCGCGAGCGCACCAGGTCCGTCACGTCGTAGGCGAAGATGGCCACGCCCTCCACCCGTCCGGCGGCGTCGCGCTGCGGGTGGTAGGCGATGTCGAAGAACATCTCCTCCGGCGGTGCGCCCGGGCGCGGCACCTTCACCGGCCGGCCCCTGCCCACGTAGGAGCTGCCGGAGAGGTACACCCGGTCCATCACCTCGAAGACGCCCTGGCCCTCCAGCTCGGGCAGGGCCTCGCGCGCCGACTGGCCCACCAGATCCCTGCCCCCGTAGAAGCGGCGGTGCAGCAGGTTGGAGAAGACGAAGCGGTGCTCGGCGCCGCGGGTGATGCTGACGGCGGCGGGCGCCAGCATCAGCATCTCCTGGAAGCGCGTGCGCTCGCCCTCCACCGCGGCGCGCGACGTCTGCTCCGCCGATAGCAACCGCACCCGCTCGTTCTCCGCCAGGCGCCGCTCCGACACGTCCCGGGTGAAGATGACGAGGCCCTCGCCCGAGGGGAAGGCGCGCGACTCCAGCCACACGCCCGCGGGCGGGAAGAAGTCCTCCAGGGACACGAGCGTGCCCGCGTCCATGGCCCGGCGCCACGCGGGGGCGAAGGCGGTGTCCCCCACCTCGGGCAGCGCGGCCCAGAGCTCCTGTCCCAGCAGCTGCTCGCGCGAGCGGCCCAGCAACCGTTCCCCCACGGCGTTGAGCCAGAGGAAGCGCCACGCCCTGTCCACCACGAGGATGCCATCGGTCACGCCGTCGAGCAGCGGATCGAAGCCCGACGGGGCCCGCCTCTCCGGCCCCCCGGTCGGAGTTATTGACGGCTCGCGCATGTCCTTCATGGTCGCGAGAGTTGGCTTAGCAGAGCACGGTGACGCGTGCTCGCGAGCGGGGGCCGGACTGTTGGACGGCGACCGGAGGAGCCCGCCTCTCTCGTCCCCGGGTACAACCCCAGGTAGGAGTAGCGGACACCCGGGGCAGCGTGAAGCCCGCCGGGGGAGGAAGGAGGCGGCCCCGGGACGTCCGGCCTTGTGTGATGGGAAGCCATCCGTTAGCAGTCGGGCCACCCGCCATGTCCACCGACGTCACGACCCCCTCCACGCCCGCGACGCCCTCCGCCAACCGCTTCCTCTGGGTGGCGCTGGCCGCCGCCGTGTGCCTGCTGCTGCTCGGGATGGCGCTGCTGCGCCAGCGCACCACGACCCTGGAGCGCTACGGCCAGCTCCCGGCCTTCACCTTCACCCGCCAGGACGGCAAGCCCTTCGGGTTGGAGCAACTGAAGGGCCGCCCCTTCGTGGCCAACTTCATCTTCACCCGCTGCCCCACCATCTGCCCCGTCTTCACCCAGAAGATGGCGCGCTTCCAGAAGCAGACGGCGGACATCGGCGAGCAGCTGGCGCTCGTCTCCTTCTCGGTGGACCCGCAGTACGACACGCCCGAGCGCCTCACCGCGTACGGCGCGAGGTACGGCGCGGACCCGGCGCGCTGGAGCTTCCTCACCGGCGACTACAACGCGCTCAAGGACACCGTCGTCAACGGCTTCAAGATGGCCATGGGCCGCAACGAGCAGGACGTGAACGACATCCCCAACATCTTCCACGGCTCGCACTTCGTGCTGGTGGACCGCACGGGGGAGGTTCGCGGCTTCTACAACAGCGAGCACGACGACGCCGTGGAGAAGCTGCTGCGCGACGCGCGCCAGCTGGTGCGCGACGGCGGCCAGTAGCCGCTAGTGGAGTGTCCACGAAGTTCGTGGACAGAGTCGTGTTGCGCATGCTCCCTCTCCCTCTGGGAGAGGGCGGGGGGTGAGGGTCGTCACCCTCGTGTTCCTCGCCCCTGTTTGCATCGCGGCACGCAACCGCCCCCCTCGCCGTCCTCTGTGAACGCCCATGGGGTCCGTGCGCTCCAGGGGGAAGACCCTCACCCTAGCCCTCTCCCAGAGGGAGAGGGGACATCCACGGGCCCTCGGACTCTGTCCAAAGACTTTGTGGATACTCCGCTAGGAGGACGCGGGCGTGCCGGCCTCGGCGAGCGCCCGCTGGTACACCTCGAGGTCCGAGGCGCTGAAGAGCACCACCGTCACCCGCTCCAGCTGGGGCTGGCGCGCCAGGGCGGCGCGCATCTCCCGGAGGGCGATGGGCGCGGCCTCGGCGATGGGGAAGCCATAGGCGCCGGTGGAGATGGAGGGGAAGGCCACGGAGCGCAGGCCGTGGCGCGCGACGAGCTCGAGGACGCGGCGGTAGCAGCGCGCGAGCGTCTCGCGCTCGCCCTGGGAGCCCCCGCGCCAGACGGGGCCCACGGTGTGGATGACATGGCGAGCGGGCAGCCGATAGGCGCCGGTGATGCGGGCCTCGCCGGTGGGACACCCGTTGAGGGTCCGACACTCGGCGAGCAGCTCGGGGCCGGCGGCGCGGTGGATGGCGCCATCCACGCCTCCGCCGCCGAGCAGGGAGGAGTTGGCCGCGTTCACCAGGGCATCGGCGGACACCTTCGTGAGATCGCCACGCATCAGCACCAGCCGGTCATCCGAGGGGGAGTGAGTCACCATGCGCTCCTTCGAGAGGGGGCCGAGCGGACGGGCGGGCGTCGAGGAGGCTGACACCCTTCCCGAGATGCCAGGTCATGACGCGGTGCTTCCAACCGGAGCCGGCGTGCATACCTTGGCCGGAAAGACGACGCAGAGGGAAGGGACACACATGCTGACGACTGCGACGAGCCTGGTGGGGCGGCTGAGGGATGCGGTGTCGAGGGTGGGCACCCAGGGGGTGCGGGTGGTGATCGACACGCTGGTCTCGGCGGCGGACGAGGTGGACAAGCTGCAGGAGCTGTGGCCGAAGCAGGGGCGGGGAGCGCGGGTGAAGCGCGAGCCGGCCCGAGGGGCGCGAAACGTCGAGCAGCAGGCGGCGATGGAGCCCGACCTGTACCGCCCCATCGCGGACCGGCCGGTGAGAAAACGCCCGGAGCGGGAGCAGGTGCCCGAGGAGCAGGTGCGAGCCACGGCGGAGCGGGTGCTGGAGGAGGCGCGGGCGGTGGAGGAGCGCATCAAGAAGGCGAGGCCCGCCCGGAAGCCGTTGAAGGTCGCGGAGTTGGAGGAGGAGGAGAAGCCGAAGCGCCGGGCCACGAGCCGGACATCGGGGCGCAAGACGACGCCCACGGCGGCGGCCCCCGCCCCCAAGAGGGCCAAGGCGCCGGAAGGGGGCTTCAAGGCGAAGCGAGGGCAGAAACACCGGCACTGAGTCCTCACCAACCCCTCTCCCTCCGGGAGAGGGACGGGGTGAGGGTAACCGGTTCCCGGGTTGCCCCGGTGAAAAGCCCCCTCTCCCTCTGGGAGAGGGCTGGGGTGAGGGTCATCGAGAACCGAGTCCCCCCAGTAAAACCTGAGGCCGGAAAACTCAGGAGCCCGTCACCTGCGCGTGACCTTGGGGGCGGTGGCGCGAGGGAGCACCTTGCTGCGCATGCGGGAGGAGCTCTTCACGGTGATACCCGAGGCCTTGAGCTGAGCGGTCTTCTCGGCGGCGAGGCGTTCGGCCTCGGCCTTGCGAGCGGCCTCCTCGGCGACGAGCTGGGCGCGGCGCTGGGCGAGCACCTCGCGCATGCCCTCGGAGGTGAGGTCCACCTGGGCGAGATGGAGCCGATAGAGGAGGTCCTCGCGGAGGGAGCCCTTGCCGCGAGCGGGCTCGATGGCGCCGGAGAGCCCGACGACGATTTTAGGACGCTCCTCCTGGGTCTGGAGGCAGCGGACGATGAGGCCCTGGGAGGCGAAATCGAGGCGGGCGACATCGGGGATGAAGACGACGCCGCGGCGCTGGCGGAGGGCCTCGACGACCTGTGAGGACTGACGGACCTCGACCAGGGGCCCCTCATGGGCAAAGTGGCGAGCCGCGGCGGCGGCCCAGGTGCGCCGCTCGTCCTCGGTGCCTCCGCTCAACAGCACCGAGGCCCGGTTCGTCACGAGCTCTTCTTCGCGATACCCTCGCGGTGTCAAAGGCAGACCTCCCCCGTCATTGACTGCTTTTGACAAAGCCTAACGCAAATCGGGTTTCCCGTCGAACCCTGCAAGCGCGCGGGGGGCCGCCAAATCGGCTCCGGATGCGCTCTGCTCCCAATATTTCCACGGAGTTGCAGAAAACCGTTGGAGCCCACACAACCCGTGAGGGAGGTTACACGGGGAGGACCCCGAGGGCCCGGGGGCAGGGCGCCCCGAGGGGCCTGGGGTCCCGAGTCGCCGGGGTTTCCGGCATGACTTGGTGCGTCGGAACCAAGGGAGAGGGCCCCCCTCACGCGTGGAGGACCATGACGGGCCTGCGGCAGCGCGCCACCAGTGCCCGGGCCACCGCGTCGCTGAGGTAGCTGGCGCGACCCGGTACATGGGACGTGCCCAGGCACACCAGATCCACGCCCTCGCGCTCGGTGGCCTGGCAGATGGCGCGGGCCACGTCGTCGCCGGTGACGCCCTCCACCGTCCAGTGCACCTCCTGGGCTCCGTCCTCGTGAGGCACCATCGCCCGCAACCGCTCCAGGACGGCCGAGCGCTCCTGGGGAGGCTCGGGCAGCACACCATAGTGGTCCATCACCCACGCGCGCTCCGAGGACTTGCGCCGGTGCACATGCAGCAGGTGCACGCGGCCGCCGGGGCGCACCAGGGAGCGGGCCTGGGAGATGGCGCGGGAGCTGGCCTCGGAGAAGTCCACGGGAACGAGCACGGCGCGTGGCGGCACGGACCTGCGGGACACCGGATGGAAGGGAGGCACGCACGCCACGGACTGCTCGGCGTGGCGCAGCACGCCCGCGGAGACCGAGCCGTGCCACAACCGGGCGAGACCTCCGCGCTGGTGGGTGCCCACCACGACGAGGTCCACGCCGCGCGCATGCGCCACGTGCAGCAGGTGGTCCGAGGGGCGACCGAAGCCCGGCTCCAGGTGAGCTTCCAACCGCCCCTCACCGGGCAGCTCGCCCACGCGTTCGATCAGCTCGCGCATCAGCACGCGCTCCACCTCCGGGTCGAGCACCTCGATGCGGCGCACCACCGGATCGAGCATCTCCAGGTGCACGGGGGTGTGGATGCCCAGACGCTCGCGCTCCTCCACGGGCGAGCACACGGAGGTGGCCACCACGTCACAGGGGCCCACGCGGCGCAGCTCGTGCAACCACGCCACGGCGCACTCCGAGGAGGGCGAGCCATCCACGCCGACGAGCACCTGCAGGCGGCGTCCACCGCGAGCCCAATCGGCGAGGGACTCGCCCTCGCGGCGCACCACGAGCACGGGCACGCGGGTGGACTGGACGATGCGCTCGTGAACGGGAGCCCGGCGCCACGAGACGGGCCCCCAGCCCTCGGCGGACAGGAGGAGCAACCGGGCGCCGCGGATGAGCTCGTCCTCCACGAGCACCTTGCCTGGAGAGCCCTCCAGCAGACGCAGCTCGACCGGGAGACCGGGAGTCCGCAGACGAGCGGCCTCCGCTTCCAGACGCCGCGAGGCATCGCGCAGGGAGACAGGACCGTCGGGGACGGGGTGCTCGCCGTCGAAGACGCCGAGGAGCCACAGGGGCGCACCCAGACGGGTGGCGAGGGCCGCGGCGGCCTTGGCGGCGCGAGAGGAGGGCTCCGACAGGTTGGTTGCGCAGACCACCGGCATGACGGCCTCCACGGAGGGCGCGGGAAAGTCCCCTAAAAGGAAAACCCACGACGAGAGGATGGCCATTGAGAAGCGGCCCGGAAGACCCGGGCGCGACCCCTCGCTCCGCCCCTCTCCCTCCGGGAGAGGGACAGGGTGAGGGTACCAAGCCCCCCCAGGTTGGCTCCGTGAATGCCCCCTCTCCCCCTGGGAGAGGGCTGGGGTGAGGGTCTACCCGCCGCTCCCCGAGCTACCGAGGAGCCAGCGCCGAGTGCCCATCATGATTCGTATGGTCCTGGTTGGGCCCATTGCCACCGCGCAGCCCATCCTGGCCGAGGGACTGGAGGAAGGGCCGCTGGCCGTCACTGGAGAAGACGTAGGGATGACCCCAGGGGTCGACGGGCTCGGCGGGGAGATACTTGGGGACGAGGAACGAGAGCTCGCCCTCCTCGGGGAGGAAACCGCGCTCGGCGCGCCAGGACTCGAGGGCGGCGAGGATGCGGTCGAAGTCGGAGTGGACCTGGACGGCGGCGGGGTCGTGCTTGCCGCGGATGCCGAGCACCACGACGAGGCCGATGGCGACGAAGGCGAAGGGCAGGAAGATGAGAAGGAAGTGGGGGCGGCGGCGCTGACTCAAGGAGTCCTCCGGGCCCCGGACTACCACAGGGCGCGGAAGAGGGGCACGGGGTGTGGCTTGCCCTTGAGTCGCACGGGTGGCAGCTCCTCGAAGCCCGCCTCATGGCCGGAGAGCAGCTCGACGGTGCGCTCGCCAACGAGGATTTCCCCGGGCCCGGCGATGGCGCACAGCCGCGCGGCCACGTTCACGGAGTCGCCGATGCAGGTGTACTCGGTGCGCATGGCGCCGCCGATGTTGCCGGCCACGGCCATGCCCGAGTTGATGCCGATGCCCAGCTCGAGCGTGAGGGGGCGGCCCTCGCGGGTGGTGGCCCACTCGGCCTCGGCGCGCTGACGCAGCTCGACCATGAAGGCCATCATCATCTTGGCGGACTGGAGGGCGCGCAGCGCGTCGTCGTTGCGGAACACGGGGGCGCCGAAGACGGCCATGAGCCCATCGCCGAGGAACTTGTCCAGGGTGCCGCCGCAGGTGAGCACGGCGTCGGAGAGGCCGCCCAGCACCTGGTTCAACACGCCGACGGTCTGCTCGGGAGGGAGACTGTCGGCGAGGCCGGTGAAGTTGCGGATGTCGGCGAAGAGGATGGTGACCTCGCGCTTCTCGCCGGTGAGCACGACGGAGTCGGGGCTCTTGAGGATCTCCTCGACGACGGCGTCGGAGGTGTAGCGGGCGAAGAGCTTGCGCATCCGCTCGGTCTCGCCGGTGCGGCGCATGACGCTCTCGATGCGCGCGGCGAGCTCGTCCATGGAGGCGGACTTGTTGACGTAGTCATCGGCGCCGGCGCGCAGGCCGCGGACGCGCTCGGTGTCGTTGTCGTTGGCGGTGAGGATGATGACGGGCATGGCCCGGGTGGGGCCTTCCTTGAGGCGGCGGCACAGCTCCATGCCGTCGATGCCGGGCATGTCCAGGTCGCTCAGGACGATGGCGGGCTGCACCTTGCCGACCTGCTCCAGGGCCTCGTAGGGGTCCTGGAAGCAGATGACCTCGTAGCCGAGGGACACGAGCCCGTCCTGCACGAAGGCGCAGGCCAGGGGGCTGTCATCCACCACGACGACGCGGTGGTGGCCCTCCTGCTGTTGGGCGCGAGGGGCCTCCTGGCGGCCGGAGACGCGGCCCTGGAGGGCGAGCCCCTCGTAGAGCTGTTTGTAGGAGCAGTACCCGTTCTCGACGAGGATTTCGCCCAGCTTGCGGCCGGTGCGGCGCTGGAGGGCGAGGGCCTCGTCGAGCTGGGAGACGGAGAGGTACTTGAGCCCGACGAGCACCTCGCCGAGGGGGGGCTGGATGGGGGTGATGCCCTGTGGGGGGTGGTGGAGACCGAGGGCCTCGCCGAGGGCGTCCTGGATCTGCTCGCGGGTGACGTAGCCGAGGGAGATGAGGGCCTCGCCGAGCCGCTGTCCGTTGAGGGACTGGAGGGCGAGGGCCTCTTCGATCTGATTGGGGGTGACGATGCCGAGCTTGAGCAGGAGCTCGCCGAAGAGAGGGCTGTCCGCGCGAACCGCGGAGCGGTTGCTACCATCGGCGCGCTGTTGAGGCGCCATGGGGTCCAGGAGCGGACGGGTCAACGGGCTCTCCACCAGTGAGAAGGGTGATGTCGGGGTCCAAGAGTACCCCACCCCCGGGGATGGAAACACAGGGGAGGAACGCTCTCCCGGCCGTCCCCCGGGCAAGCGGAAGAAATCCTGATCCCACCCATGTACCCCCACCCCACTCCTCCCTCTCCCTCTGGGAGAGGGTCGGGGTGAGGGTATCCGTCCCAGGGGCTGCGACCCGGAGTCCTACTCGCGAGGAAGCTCCACGGTGAAGGTGGAGCCCTCACCGGGAGCACTGCGCACATGGATATGGCCCCCATGGGACTCGACGATTTCGCGTGAAATCCACAGCCCCAGACCGAGCCCGTGGAACTGCTTGCCTGTAGCGGCGCGCTCGAAGCGTTCGAAGATCCGGGCCTGGTCCTCGGGAGCGATGCCAATGCCGGAGTCCTTGACGACGAGCCGGGCGCGGCCCTGGTTGCCGGACTCGACGCGGACCTCGACGGGCTGGCCGCGTCCATACTTGGCCGCGTTGGACAACAGATTGCCGACCACCTGCTCCAGGCGGACACGGTCCCACCGTCCGAGCACCTGGGAGTCGGCCACCAGCCGGACCTCGCTGCCGACACGGGCGAGGGCCTCGGACATGCGGCCCACGGCGTCGCGGGCGAGCGAGGCCAGATCCATCTCCTCGCGCTCCAGCTTCATCTTCCCCGAGGTGATGCGGCCGGCGTCCATGAGCTCGTCGATGAGAGCGCCGAGCCGCTCGCTGGTGCGCTCGGCCTTCTCCACGCGCTCGGACAGGCCCGGGGTGGTGGCCACGTCGCGAGCCATGCGTGCCAGCAGTTGGATCTGCAGCCGCAGGGCGCTCAGCGGCGTCTTCAGCTCGTGACCCGCGACGGAGAGGAAGTCATCGCGCAGGCGCACCGCCTCGGTGGCGGCGCCGTACAGCCGGGCATCCTCGATGGCCAGCGCCGCCCGTTCCGCGAGGCTCTGCAGCAGCAGCTGATCATCCTCGCCATAGGGCCGGCCTCCGGCGACATCGCGCACCACGCCGAGGGTGCCGAACACCCGTCCCTTCACCGCCAGGGGCACCACCAGGAGGCTCTGCGGACCATACCGGTCCAGGTAGGGCACGTACTCGGGCAACCCCCCGGACGCGCGAGCCTCCTCCACGTCCACGTCAGGCAACAGCACCACGCGCCCGTTGGCGACGGCGCCCCCATGAAGCCCCTCGCCCAGCCGCTGCCGGCGGGCGTGCACCGTGCCGGCCAGCAGCCAGCGCGCCTCGGGGTCCGGGTGGTGGATGGTGACGGGCTCCAGGAAGGCGCCGTCCTCGGCCATGAGCTGGAGCACGCACCCATCACCCACCACTTCGGACACCTTGCGAGCAATCACATCCAGCACCGCGGGCAGATCCAACCCCGCCTCGGCCAGGAGCCGGTCCACCTCCACGAGGATGCGCAGGCGGGCGGCGTTGCGGCGGGACTCGGCCTCGGCGGCGCGGGCCTTGCGCAGCAGACGGGCGTTGTCGATGGCGAGCCCCGCGCGCGCGGCCAGGTCCTCGGCGAGCGACTGGTCCGGCCCGGTGAAGGGAGGGCGCGCCGGCCCCCGGACGAAGGACATGGCGCCCAGGGTGCGCTGGCGGGCCACCAGCGGGACGATGATGAACGAGCCGCCCGCGTCCGGCCGCGCGGGGGCGGAGGCCTCGGCGGGAGCCTGCGAGGCGGGCACCACGCCGGTGACGAGCTGCGAGCGACCGGTGCGCACCACGTCGGCGATGGCCGAGGGCCGGGAGCGATCCGGGGTGAAGCCCAGGAGCTTGTCATGGAGCAGGGAGCGCTCCGGCTGGGCGTGCTGCACGGTGAGCCGCCGCAGGGCGCCGTGCTCGTCGAGGAAGTCCACGGCGCACCAGTCGGAGAAGGCGCCCACCGCGAGCTGCGCGACGCCGGACACGGTCGTCTCCCACTCCAGGGAGCCGGACAGCAGCACGCCCGCGTCCGCCAGCAATTGCAGCCGCTGTCCGGCGGCCTCGGCGAGCAGGCGCGCGGAGCGCTCGTTCTCATAGAGGCGGGCCCGCTCGAGGGCCTGCGCGCACTGGCGGGCCAGTCCGAGCATGAGGGTGCGCTGCAGCTCGGTGAAGTGCCGCGCCTGGGCGAAACCGAAGGCCAGCAACCCCAGACAGCGCTGCTCCACCATGAGCGGCAGGAAGGCGAAGGCCTGACACGACTGGGTCGCCATGTACACGGAGAAGGCGGGGTAGCGGGCCCGGGCCTCCTCGGGGGACTCCAGCCACACGGGGATGCCCCGGGCGGCCGCGTCGTAGCCGGGCATCTCGGGCATCGCCCGGGGCAGGGTGCGCAAGGTGGCGAAGGATTCCGGACTGGCGCCCACCGCGGCCACCAGCTCCACCGAGCGCCCATCCGCCGAGGCCTGGTGCACGGTGCCGCCCACCGCGCCCACGGCGGGCACGCCCAGCTCCAGCACGGCCCGGCCCACGTCCTCACGGGTGAGGGCGCGGCCGAAGGCCTCCGTCACCGCCTGGAAGCTGGTGAGGCGCAGCAGCTCGGCCTGCTCGGCCTCGGCGCGGGCCTGGAGCGCGGCGGTGCGCCCGGAGGCCACCAGCCTGCCCCGCTCGATGGCGAGCCCAGCCAGCTGCGCGTAGAGGGAGAAGCGCCGCGCCTCCTCCGGAGAGTAGGAGCGCGGCTCGGACGAGGGCCCCAGCAACACGCCCACGCACCCACCGCTCGAGGTGAACACGGGCAGCGCCAGCAGCGACACGGCACCCATGCGGACCAGGGCCTCGGCGAGCACCGGCTCCAGCCCCGGCTCCCCTCGGTGGAAGTGCCACGGCGTCCGCTCCAGATGAGGACCATCCAACAGGTAGCGCCCGCACGCCGCCACCGCATCCGGTACCAGCCCGGCCGAGGCCTGCGTCAGCAACAACCCGTCCGTGTCCAACCATGCGACCGCCGCGCGCTCCAGGCCCAGGGAGGCCCCCGCGCAATGCACCACCTCCTGCAACACCGCCGAAGCCGACGGCGAGGACGCGAGCTGCTCCAGAGCGCGGGACATGCGCTCCACCGCGACGACGAAGCTGCTTCCGGGCACCTGCATGCCCCACCCCCCAGCCCGGCCCCACTCTCGCCGAGCATGGACAGGGACTCTTCCACGACCGGGAACCGCCCGCCCACCGCCCCCCCGGACGGAGCGTCCGGTTCAAGATGAACGAACTTATCCAGCCTGTCCGGTCTGTCCGACTGCTCACGCTTTCAATGGTCGAAGACGCGGAGCACGGCGAAGAGGATCTCCATCACGATGAGGAGGACGACGGTGAGCTCCAGGGTGTGGCTGCGGTCGGTGTCCACCTCGCCCTTGAGCAGGCCATACGTCTGGGCCAGCAGCAGCTGCTTGCGCGTCACCGAGCCCTGCCACGAGGGGATGCGCATGCGCTTGACGGCGGCCTCGTAGACCTTGGCCAGATAGAAGTCGCCGATGATTTTGAGGCTGTTCTCCACGCGCTCGATGAACTCGTTGAGGTCCACCAGGGTGGCGAGCGTCTCGCGGGCCAGGGCCCGGTAGGGACTGCGGAAGAGGGCCCACCAGCCATGGCGTCGGGCCTGCACCTCGTCGTGGGTGCGGGCGATGTGGGCATCCAGCAGGTAGTCGTAGTAGCGGAACTCCAGCAGCTGGGCGTTGGCGACCTCCAGCAGGTCCGGAATGTCGCCGGAGCCCGAGGGCTCGTAGACGAAGGCGCTGTTCCAGTCGACGACGACCAGGTCGTCCACGGTGTAGCTGAAGCGGGACTGGGTGACGGCCTCGCGCTCGCGGGAGGACAGGGGTCTGGAGTCCACCTCTCCCAGCAGCACGCGAGCCAGGTCCGCCTGGGCCATCAGCTCGTCGGCCGAGGGGTTGCCCTGAATCCGCTCCACGAAGAGGACGGTGTAGCTCTCGTTCTGGTCCCACAGGTGCGCCCCCTGCACGGCGGGGGCAATCATCCTGCGCACCGACTCGATGAGCTCCAGGGCGAGCTCCTCCAGGGCCACACTGTCATACAGCTCGTCGGCGAGCGCGGTGAGCGACTCGAAGGTCGTCCCCGAGGGCACTGGGACGCGCAGGATGATGGAGGCGGCGCCGTGGTCGAACAGGCGCGCCGTCACATCCACGGTGACGGGCCCGTGGCGCAAGGCGAGCGCGCGCCGACCCAGCTCGAAGGCCAGGGGCGGGTTGGGCAGCTGGAGGTACTGGCTGTTCTCGCGGCCGAGCTTCAGTCGGCGGGCATCCGCGGAGACGACCCGGCGGGCGTGCTCGAGGTTGATCTCCTCCGCGATGTCGAAGGTGCGATAGCAGAGTACCTGGGCCTTCTCGAGGATGAACGGAGCCGCGGCCATGAGGGGCCGCAGCTTACCCACTCACTCCGCCCACAGAAGGCGCAACGGCAGCTCCAACGCACCGAAAGGTTCGGCACGAACGGTGCTTGCACCCGAGTGCAGGGCCCGCAGGGAGTAGCGGCGGCCGTCGAGCTCGAGCACCTCCAGGGTGCGCACCTCCGGGTCCACGAGCCACACGTGCTGGATGCCCTCGCGCGCGTAGAGGGGCAACAGCCGGGCGCGCTCCTCGGGGTGGGAGAGCACCTCACAGACCCAATCCGGGGGGAGGGCGATGCCGGAGGAGCCGCGGGGCAGGCGGGGGATGCGCTCGCGGCGCCAGCCGAGCAGGTCCGGGGCGATGGCACTCTGCCCGAGGTGGATTTCGAGACCGGAGAGCAGGAGCCAGGAGCCCGGGGCGCCGCGGCCGGCGCCGTAGGTGGCGATGAGCTCGGCGCCGAGCTGGGAGGCGGCGTACGCGTGGAGCGTGGCGGCGCGCGGGCTGACGGCGGGGCGCGTGGCCCTGGGGATGGCTCCCGGCCGGCGGGAGGGATAGGGCTCGAGGTGGGCGATGGGGGTGGAGCTTTCGAGCATCATGGCGGTCATGGCGCGCCATGATGGGGGAGCGGTCTGACATGCCCCTGGCGGGCGGCTATTCCCCACTCCCAGCACTCGAGAGGGCGTCGGTGAAGTCCATCTGGGCGGAGAGGCTGTCGGCGAAGCGCTGGGCGCAGTCCGGGGTGGGGCTGGGGACGAGGGCGCACTGGCGCCTGGCGAGGGCCTCGGGGCCGGCGGCGGCGCGGTCCAGACGCTCGTTGTAGGACTTCCAATCCTCCTGGGTGAGCTGGCGCATGGGGAGCTCCGACTCCTGGACGTGGGCGGGGGCGCGAGCGGCGGCCTCCTTCGTCTTGGAGCGGTAGGACTGGAGGGACTCACGCCCCTTGCGGGCCGGCTCGGCGAAGCCCTGGAGGGCCTGCTGGATGGCATTCCAATCCTTGCGGGTCCAGGCATCGGCGTAGAAGCCACGCCAGGCGAACTGCTGCTGGAGACACCCGCTCTCGGTGAAGCCATAGCCGGTGCCCATGGAGCGCTCGCCGGTGGAGAGGTCCACCCAGTTGGACTCCTCGACGGCGGCGCAGGCGTCGGCCATCCAGCGGTTGTAATCGGCCTGCAAGGACATCCAGTCCTTGAAGGCGGAGGGGTTGGATTTCTTGAGGGGGACGATGACCTTGTCGAGCGCCTTGTTCATGGCCTTGCGCAGGCATTCGGCGCGCTTCTGCTCCAGGAACTTCATCTCGACGTTGGAGTCGGGCGTCTGCTTTGGAGGAGGACAGGCCTTCTTGGACCAGGACTCGACGGGAGCGGGGCTGGCGGCGAGCACGGCGGCGAGGGTGAGCGCGAACATGCTCCCGCTCTAGCACGGGAGGGGAGGGAGCCCCAACGCGCCCTCCCCTCGTGAGGGATGACTCAGTCCTCCGTTGAATGCGGAGGGAAGACGACGGGCTTGCCAGGGCCGGGAGCGTCATCGGGGAGATTGCCGATGTGGCCGGGCGTGGGCACCGGCCGGTCTCCCGCCTGGCGTTTGAGATGACCCTCGTCGTCCTCGGGAAGCGGTGGCTCGTGCTTGGGCCTGTCGTGCTCGGCCATGGTGTCTCCTCCTTTTCCTGCTCAAGCTAGGAATGAGACGCGCCGTGGACAGCCGCGAGCCGGGTCCTACCTGCCAACCGGGGGAGCGAGCTCGGTGCGCACGTCCCAGAGCTCGGGGAAGAAGCGCAAATCCAACGCCTTGCGCAGGAAGCCCACGCCCGAGGAGCCTCCCGTCCCGGGCTTGAAGCCGATGACTCGCATCACCGTCATCATGTGGCGGTAGCGCCAGAGCTGGAAACGCTCCTCCACGTCCACCAACTTCTCGCACATCTCGTAGGCGTCCCAATGACGCTCGGTGTTCTCATAGATGTGGCGGAACACCGCTATCACCGCTTCGCTCTTCTCATAAGGCTGGCGCCAGTCGCGCTCGACGCGGTCCGCCGGCACCGCGAGACCCTTACGAGCCAGGTGGCGCAGGAACTCGTCATACACGCTGGGAGACTCCAGGAAGCGCTCCAGCTCCGCATGCACTCCGGGCAGGTGCCGGAAGGGCCCGAGCGCATTCGCGTCCTTGTGGCCCAGCAGGAACTCCAGCGCGCGGTATTGATGGCTCTGGAAGCCCGAGGCCTGCCCGAGCGCCCCGCGGAACTCGAGATATTCGTTGGGCGTGAGTGTCTCCAACACGCTCCACTGCTCGAAGAGCATGCGTTGGATGTGGCCCACGCGAGAGAAGATCTTGAACGAGGGCTCCAGATTGTCCGACTGGATGTAACGGATGACGGCCGTCAGCTCATGCACGAGCAGCTTCATCCACAGCTCGCTCGTCTGATGCTGGATGATGAAGAGCAGCTCGTCGTGGTGGGGCGGCTGCGAGCGGGGCACCTGCGCGGACAGCAGCCTGTCCAACTGCAGATACTCTCCGTACGTCGTCCGTCCGGCCAGGTCGGTGAAGATTCCGGGCTCCAGCTCGCGCTTGTTCATGAAACCAAGAATGACGGGCCCGCTTCGAGCCCGCAAGAACCGGACCTTCCACGGTAGGAGGAAGAGGGAAGGTCCGGCTCATTTCCGGCTCAGCCGGAGAGGGCTTCAGCCCGCGTTCTTCTGATTGGACTCGGCCAGCGCCTTGGCGGCGGCACGACCGCGCGGCAGCTTGAGATCCTCCACGCTGTTCGGCTCGGCGTAGTCCACCCAGGCCGACGGGCGACGGTTGGTCTTCTCGAGCATGCGCAGCTTCTGGTAGTGAGCGGCGCAGTACCCCTTGGTGCGGCTGGGCTTGCCACAACCAATGATGGCGCAATCCCGCGCGCCACCCTCGGTCGCCGGCTTCCGGCCGCGCTTCTTGCCACCGGACGAGGCCGCCACGGGAGCCGGGGCCGCGGCCCGAGCGGGACGACCCGGGCCACGACGGCCCGCGCCACGCGCAGCAGCAGCACCACCACCGCCGCCGCCACCAGCCACTCCGAAGAGGGGGCCCACCGCGCTGGCCAGGGGCGCCAGCTGCTCCGCCACGCTGCGGAGCTTGTCGAGATCCGCCGTGCCCTCCTCCAGGCGCGACACCAGCTCGCGCAGCGGCTTGAGCTGCGACTCGATCTCGTTACGAACCATCTCCCGGAATGCCTTGTCGACCGACATGCTCGCGTATCCTCTCTGCGATGGGCCCATCTCAATCCGGAGACGGCTCATCTGGGGGGTCATCTTGGTGGGAAGCTGTTTGATACAACCGCTTCCCACTCATAACGCCACAGATACACGATTTGTCGATGAAAAAGAAATAAGGTTGTTTCTAAAAGTCACGGTCGAGCCTTTTCAAGACCGTGATCCAGCCATCGACTGAATGGATGTTCAGGAGATTGAGCAGGAATCCGCGTCCTCTGGCGCTCGGAACGCACGACGGGTGCGTCGCATTTCCATCCACAATGCCTCGCGTGTGGCCGCCAGTGCCCGGATGAGGTCAACCTGTTCATGGGCATCGAGTGCCGCGGCCAGGCGTGGAAAGAGCTGCAACTCCAAGGAGCGCACGTGCGCGAGCGCCGCGTCCTCCATGGCCCCGAGCCTGGCGAACCACTCCGGGCTGCCCCTGGGGAAACACTCCAGCTCGGCCATCAACTCGTGCAACGTCAGGAGTACCTCCGCCTCCTGGAGGGCGCGCGCGTGGCCCTCGACCCGGACGACCAGGGGCTGGACATGACGCTCCGTCAGCCGGACATGCAGCCAGAGCGCTTCCAGCATCCTCTCCACCTGCTCCGCTGACGGCACCCCGCCCTCGCTCGACTCCAGCGCCGCGAAGCACTCCAGCAGCTCCCACTGCTTCCCAGACAACATCTCGAAAGGCCCCATGGCCCCACAACCATCGCCACCCCCCCGGGGGTGGACAACCACCGCCACGGGAAGCCGCCTGGGAACCACCGCCCTCCCGCCTTCCTGACAGGCGTTGAGCCGGGTGGAACCCATCCAACGACATTCTTGGAACCTGGGAGGGGTTGGCAGGCAGACGAGCGGAAGTCCTCTGTCATCCACGAGGGTCATCTCCATCTTCAGAGCCCGTGGATGCCGCACCCAACCCATTGCGCCGAGCCTTCTTCCGCTTCGCCGAGACGGGCGCGGCGCTCTCCGCGCTCTATCACCGGGCCCGCCTGTTGGGTGCCGAGCACCTGCCCTCCGACGGTCCGGTGCTGCTCGTGGGCAACCATGGCCTGTGGGGCTACGAGACACCGGCCTTCTTCCACCTCATACACCGTGCAACAGGCCGCTACCCGCTGGGGCTGGCCGAGCGGGGCTTCTTCAAGATACCGCTGGTGCGCACGGTGCTGCCCTGGCTGGGTGGGGTGGAGGGCACACGGGAGAACGCGCTCACCTCATTGAAGGAGGGCAACCTCGTCGTCTGCTATCCGGGGGGCGCGTGGGAAACCTTCAAGAAGCCCCGGCACCACTACGTGCTGCGCTGGGAGGGGACGCTCGGCTTCGCGCGGCTGGCGGCCCTGGCCGGTGTGCCCATCGTGCCCTTCGCCGGCTTCGGGGTGGACGACACCTTCCTCTGTCCGGATGACGAGCGGTTGTGCGTTCCCCTCGCGCCCGGAGAGAAGTACCGGGTTCCACTGGGCATTGGCCTGGGCCCACTGCCACTGCCCGTGAAGATGACTTTCATCGTCGGCGCCCCGCTGCGACCGCCACCTCCGGATGCTGCCGAGTCCCGGTTGAAACACTTCCGGGACCGCGTCGCCAGCACGGTGCTCCGCCTTCTCATCCGAGCGTGCCATGCGTGAAGCCACCCTTCCCGCCATCCCCCGGCTCGTCCCTGATCCGGAGGAGATTCAACAGGGTTATGAGCTCTCGTATGAACAGCGAATGGTGCGCGGCGCCCCCGTGCGCCTCTTCACCTTTCCCGGAGGCAACCTGGACGCGGCCCGGACCGTGCTGTGTCTGCCTGGATTGGGAGCCTCGGGACGCTCGTTCGCTCCCATGCGCCCGCTGGCACCCGAGCGCCGGTTCCTCCTGTGGACCCCGACGCTGCAGACGCCCCTGACCCATACGCCGCTCCAATGGAACCTGGCCTCGCTGGAGCACCCGGACGCGGGGCTGCCCGAGCGCTTCGCCCTGGTGGGCTCGTCCTTCGGCAGCCTCATCTCCATTGCCTACGCACTGGCCCACCCCGAGCGGCTCAAGGCGCTGGTGCTGGTCTCCCCGGTGGCCAGCGTGCACCGGGTGCGCAGGTGGGCCCTGGCGCTGTCGACGCTCGTGCGCATGCCCAAACCCTTCGCCTATGTCTTCGCGCCCACCGTGGCGCGCATCCTGGGCGGACGCCACCTGCCTCCCGAGGGCCGCTCGGAGATCGTCCGCGAGGCGCGCCGGCTCTCGCCCCTGGAGCTGCTACGCCGGCTGGAGGACATCCTCGCCGCGGACTACCTGGATGACCTGGAGCGCCTGCGCGTGCCCACGCTCATCCTCCACGGCGCCAGGGATTTGCTGGTGCCCCTCTCGTATGCGCGGGACGTGGCCTCGCGCATCCCCGGCTCGCGGCTGGAGGTCATCCGCGAGGCCAGCCATCTGCCGTACATGAGCCACACGGATGCCTTCAACGCCTTCGTCGGCGACTTCCTCGCCCGACACGACTCGTGACTCCACACACCATGGACCAGGCCACCCAACTGTCCCGCTCCGCCCTGCTGTTCCTCTCGCGCCGCGAGGGATTGAAGGACGTCGCCACCGGCGTGCCGGCGCTGCGCCGCATCTCCCGCCGTTTCATCGCGGGCGAGACGCTGGAGGAAGCCGTCGCCGCGGTGAAGGAATTGAACGCGCGAGGGCTGACCGTCTCCTTCGACCACCTCAACGAGGCGGTGCGCAACCCGGACGAGACGCTCGACGAGGTGCGCGAGTACCTCCGGCTGCTGGCGCGCATCGACCAGGTGGGGGTGCGCGGCAACGTGTCCTTGAAGCTCACGCAGTGCGGGCTGCTCTTCGATCCGGAGCTGGCGCTGCGCAACGCGCGCGAGGTGGTGGCGGATGCGAAGCGGCGCGGCACCTTCGTGCGCGTGGACATGGAGCAGAGCGAGGTGACCCAGGCCACGCTGGACGTGGTGCGCGCGCTGCACCGCGAGTTCGGCCAGCCGCACGTGGGCGCGGTGCTGCAGAGCTACCTCTACCGGACCGAGGCCGACGCGCGAGCCCTGTGCGCCGAGGGCATCCGCATCCGCCTGTGCAAGGGCGCCTACCTGGAGGGGCCCGAAGTGGCCTACCAGGACAAGAAGGACGTGGATGACAATTACGTGCGCGCCATGCGCATCCTGCTCGACAGCGGGCTGTACCACGGCATCGCCACGCACGATGAGCGGATGATCGACGAGACGCTGGCCTACGCCCGGAAGCGGGGGCTGGCGCGCGGCGCCTTCGAGTTCCAGATGCTCTATGGCATCCGGAGGGACTTGCAGGAGCGGCTGGTGGGAGAGGGCTACCCGGTGCGCGTCTACGTGCCATATGGCAGGCACTGGTACCCGTACTTCATGCGCCGGCTCGCGGAGCGTCCGGCGAACGTCTGGTTCGTGATGAAGAACCTGTTGAAGGGGTAGGACCCCGGGAGGCCCTACCGCTTCTCGTCCTCACGGCGCTTGCCGGAGAACAGCTTGCGCACCTTCCCGACGAACCGGAAGGTCAGCTCCTGCACCGAGTGGGTGGCGACCCAGAGGGCCGTCATGCTCGCCATCAGGTAGAGCACCCACGTCGGCGCTCCGGCGGCGGCCACCTTGTCGAGCCGCTCGAGCGCATCACCAATCTCCTCGTTGGAGACGCGCCGGGTGGTGCCCACGCTCACCAGGTTCAGGAACCGCCCCGCGCGCCGGACGGCCGGGAAGAGCGACTCCTGGCGCGCCGACTCCTCCGCCGGCACCCCGCGCGCGACCCACGCCATGCTGAAGGGGTCCGTCACGGGCTCCGGGTCCAGGAGCATGGGAGGCGCGACCGGCTCGGGACGCTGGGGCTCGCAGGGGACCGCACGGAACACCGTGCGGCGCGAGTCGGTGAGGCCGTCCTCGACCTCTCCCTGCATATCGAACGCGCTCAGCAACGGCATCCGCGCCCGGCGCTCGCGCTCGTATAGGTCTCGGACATCCATCAGAATGCCTCCGCGGGTTGCAGCAGGTTGAGCAGGGCCATGCGTTGCTCCCGGGCCACTCGCCGCCCATCTCCTGTCAGCTCGTAGTACCGCCTCGGACGTCCACCACGCTCGGGCATGGGCTCTCCATCGAAGCTGCGCAGCAACCCTTCCCGCTCGAGCGCCTTGAGCGCCGGATACACCGACCCCTCGTTCAGACTGATCTTCCCGTTCGTCTTCTCCCGGACCCGCTCGATAATCTCCAACCCGAACCCCTTGTCGCCGATCAGCGACATCAGGATGGCCGTCCTAGCGGAGATCGGGGTGTCCATAAAAGGGCAGAGTAATCGGAAAATCGAGGAACGCAACCTAGAATCTTAAGGTTGCTCCTACTTCTTTCCAACAGCGTTGAAAATCTCAACCTGCGAGAACAGACGAATTCAGGCGCAGAGCGCCTCGGGGCCCGAGGGCCTGGAGGTACCGGACCGGGAGCGCAGGGGCGCCAGCGAGGAGCGCTCCAGGGGCTCGGGGTCGCGCGGCGGCTCCACGGCGAGGACAGGCTGGCGCGACGCACGGCCGATGCCGTCGTCCAGGCCATTCCACCACTCCACCCACTCCGTCCCCATCCGCCTCTCATCCAGGAGGGACACTGGCGCGTGCTCGAACATCGAAACACCTCCCTGGGCCGTAGGGTTGACTGTGAACACCCTATCCTCAATCTTTGAGGATTGCAACTTTGCACTCGCGCTGTTCTTCACCACGGCGTGCCCCCCTACCATGAACCGGAACGCCGCACGGGCGGAGAACCCTCCGCGGAGCCGTCGGCGCCGGCATGGACGGTTGATACCGTGACACTCTGACGTATTCGGGAGTTCCCTCGGGGGACGGGCTATTCCAGCGTTCCCGGGGCGCGGTTGCAACCTGTCGGACTGGGAGTGGAGAGTCCGTACCGCGGCGCTCCGGCTGTTTCCGGAGCGCCGGCCGAAGACGGACTAGCGGAGGCAGTAGCACCTGAACGACGAGCAGTCGCCGCTGCCCGGACCATCACACTTGGCATCGCAGTCGGAGTCGCGCGCACACTCAACGATGATGTCGGAGGGCGGCTCCTTCGACTCCGGACTGGCCCCAGCCGAGAAGCCCACACCCAGACCCAGCACCAGCGCTGCCATCGTCCAGAGACCCTTGGCCTGCTTGCTCATGTTTCTTTCTCCTGGAGTGAAGTCCGGCGAGGCCGGACAGTCGTGTATTCAACCGAAGAATCCTTGAAGGAGAAAGGAAGAAGAGCGGGACGAGGACGGCTCAGTGGGAGAGGGCGTCGTGGCCGAGCTCCCGGGCGGCGTCCTCCTCGGGGTCCGGACGCTTGTCGCGCATGGTGACGAACTCCTCGGCCGCCGTGGGGTGGATGCCCACCGTCGAGTCGAGCTGCTTCTTGGTGACGCCACATTTGAGAGCCACCGCCAGGCCCTGGATGATTTCGGGCGCGTCGGCGCCCACCATGTGGAAGCCCAGGACGCGCCCGCTGTCGCGCTCGACGATGAGCTTCATCATCGAGCGCTCGTCGCGCCCGCTCAGCGTGTGCTTCATGGGCCGGAAGTTGGACACGTACACGTCCACCTTGCCGTGGCGCTCACGGGCCTCGAGCTCGGTGAACCCCACGGTGCCCACGGGGGGCTGGCTGAACACCGCCGAGGCCACCCCCGTGTGGTCCATCTTCGTGGGGTTGTCGTGGAAGAGCGTCTCGGCCAGGGCGCGCCCCTCGGCGATGGCCACCGGCGTGAGGTTGATGCGGTCCGTCACGTCGCCCACGGCATGGACATTGTCCACGCTGGTGCGAGACCACTCGTCCACCTCCACCGCGCCGCGCGCGTCCAGCCGCACGCCCACCTCCTCCAGGCCGAGCCCCTGGGTATTGGGCACGCGCCCCGTGGCGTACAGCACCGCGTCCACCTCGAGCGTGTCCCCCATCCGCGTCAGCAGACTCAACGAGCCGTCCGCGCGTTTCTCGATGTCACGCACGAAGGTCTCCGGCCGCAGGTCGATGCCCTTCTTGCGCATCTCCTGGGTGAGCATCGCGCGGATGTCGTCATCGAAGCCGCGCAACACCATGTCGCCCCGGATGAGCATCACCACCTTGGAGCCCAGCGCGTTGAAGATGCCCGCGAACTCCACCCCGATGTAGCCTCCGCCCACGATGGCGATGCGGCGCGGCAGCTCCGGCAGGCCCAGCGCCCCGTCCGAGGTGATGGCGTGCTCGATGCCCGTGACCTCGGGGAGCAACGGACGCGAGCCCGTGGCCACCAGGATGCGCTCCGCCGTGTAGCGCTGGCCATTCACCTCGACCGTGTGCTCGTCCACCAGCCGGCCCCGGCCCTCGAGGAGCTTCACTCCCGAGTCCCGGAGCAACCGCCGGTACACACCATCGAGCCGCTCCAGTTCCTTGTCCTTGGCCGCCTGGAGCTTCTTCCAGTCGAAACCGGGCTCGGAGAGGGACCAGCCAAAGCCCGCCGCGTCCTCGAAGTCATGACGGAAGTGGGCTCCGTAGACGAGCAGCTTCTTGGGCACACACCCGCGATGCACACACGTGCCACCGATGCGGTTGTCCTCGCAGATGGCGACGCGTGCACCGTACGAGCCCGCGCGGCGGCTCGCCGCCACACCGCCCGAGCCCGCGCCGATGGTGAACAGATCGAAGTCGTACTGGGGCATCGCGTCTCCTCTGTGTATGCCCCCTCTCCCCCTGGGAGAGGGCTGGGGTGAGGGTTAACCCGAGATGCCGCTGCGTGAAGCACGTTCCGCGCGCCCCATGAGCCCATCCGGTCAGAAGCCGACGCTCTGGAGCCACCGGGACACGCCTGGTCGCACGGTCTCGGGGCGGGGAAAGACCCTCACCCCAGCCCTCTCCCAGGGGGAGAGGGGGCATACACGGGACCACCGTGCCCGAAAGGGAGAGGGAGGGAGGGTCACGGCCACCAGGTTGAAGCCGTGAACGCCGCAAACGTCCGGAGGAGCGGCCAATGGGGGCTCGCTCCATCGCCGGCCCCTGATCGAGGCGTAGCGCTTCGTCCGTTGCACGACTGCGGCACGAAGGACTCCGGCCCCCGCGAGCCGCGCGGGTGTACTGCATGGCGACTCTCAAGGAAGGCTCCATGCGGACACTCTCCAAGCTCTGCCTCACCATGGGCGCCATCGCGCTGACGGCGTGCACCGTGCTCAACAAGGACCGGACTCCCGGCCCCAGGCAGACCTGTGCGCCCGAGACCGTCGCGCTCATGAAGAAGTTGAGCGTGGAGCCCGGGCAGCGGGGCACCCTGACGCTCGAGTCCTCGCAGCCGGGTGGCCCCGATGACTACGGCGTCTACCGCCAGGGCCCTCTCACGAGCCGGCTCGAGAGCGACGTGGGAGGATTGCCCGCGGGGACGCTCGTCGAGGGAGTGCTGTGGATCGACATGGGCAAGGTCCAGGCCCACTACACCCAGGCCCGCCTGCCGGATGGACAGGTCCATCCCGTGTGCCTGGTGCTCGGCTCCTCGGCCCCGGGAGGCATCTACGCCGAGGCGGGCACCACCCCCAGCGCCATCACCCTGCCCAAGACGGCCCCCGTCACGGTGGTCGACAAGTTCGAGTGATCGGAGCTACGAGCAACATCGAGAATGGAAGGCAAACGCTACCTCGTCCCAGCACGACTCCATCGGGTGGAGCAGGAGCTCCAGCGCAGCCGCTTCATCACCACGGTTGCCCCGGCTCCGACGGTGGAGGAGGCCAAGGCGTTCATCACCCGCGTCCGCGAGGAGTTCGCCGATGCCAACCACAACTGCTGGGCGTACGTCGTAGGTCCCCCCGGTTCGACCGGAATGGCGGGGATGAGCGATGACGGTGAGCCGCATGGGACCGCGGGCCGGCCCATGCTGACGGCACTGCTCCACAGCGGCGTGGGAGATGTCGCGGTCGTCGTCACCCGCTACTTCGGCGGGACGCTCCTGGGCAAGGGCGGACTGGTGCGGGCCTACACCGGCTGCGTCCAGCAGGCGCTCGAGAACCTCCCCACCACCGAGCGCGTGCGCAAAGCCCGCCTGCGCATCGAGCTCGAGTACGCGAGCGTCGACGGTGTCCGCCGGATGCTCGCGGCCCACGAGGCAGAGACCCTCTCGGAGGAGTACGCCGCCACCGTGGGCTATCAACTCGCGATTCCCGTCACCCGGCTCGAGGCGTTCCAGGCCGCGCTGCTCGACCTGACGAACGGGCAGGTACTGCTCGAAGTGCTCGACCCCGAGGAGTGACGAGGCTCACCTTCCCTGCTCCCCGTAGTGGGTACACTTGCCATGACCGCCCGACATGGTACCAGAGCGCCCCCCTCGACTTCGTGGAATCCCCTTGCCTCCGTGATGCGCCGCGAGCTGCCATCCCCGCGATCCTCGACGGTAGATCTCCAACGTGTGAGCTCGCGGGTCCAACAACCACGCGTGGCTCACACCCTCCTGATGATAGAGGGACAGCTTGCGCCCCCGATCCAGCGCGACCGTGGAGGGAGACAACACCTCACAGATCCAATCGGGAGCCAGCTCGAAGAAGGGCTCATCCCGTTCGAACAACCCGGGTGCCCTCTCTCGGCGCCAGCCCGCCAGGTCAGGCACCAGCACCTGCTGGCCGAAGTGCCACTCGGGCTCTCTCACGAGCCACCAGCCGCCCGGTCCTCGCGTCCCGAAGCAGAAGGTGTTCCCCAGCTTCGCCAGGAGCACCGAGACGGCCCACAGGTTCCATGTCGACGGCCGTGGGGACGCCCACAGCTCGTCGTCGATGATCTCCCCCAGGTAGTGCCGCCCCTCGTTCAGCGTGCCGCGCGCGCCAACCCGGCCACTCCCAGCACCACACCACCCGCCAGCGCCGCGAGGCCCGCCGCCATCGAGTAGCGCTTCCACTTCGGCGTGGGCGGCACCGGGCCATAGGGGCCCACTCCCTGCGGGATGGCATGGAAGAGATTGCCCTCGGGCCGCTCGACGGGCTCGTCGCGCATCTGCATCCGCGCGCCCCACCGCCCCATGATGAACTTGCCCACCCCCGGGGCGATACCGTTCAGCCACAGCATCAGCCGGCCCTGCAGGAACACCGGCACCGAGGTCTTCCCCGGGTTCCTCGCGCATCGCACCACCGCCCGCGCCACCACGTCCGGGTCATACGTCGGCGGCACCGGCTTGGGCGCCAATCCAAACATCGTCGGCGCGTGCGCGAACATGTTCGTCGCCACCGACGGCACCAGCACGTTCGACACCTGGATGCCCGAGCCCACCAGCTCCATCTCCAGGCTCTTCGCCCACCCCAGCGTGGCGTGCTTGCTCGCGGAGTACGCCGACAACAACGGCGCCGAGCCCTTCGACAACATCGACTGGATGTTGAGGATGTGGCCACTGCCCTGTTGCCGGAAATGCGGCAGCACCGCCCGCGCGAAGCGCATGAAGCCAAAACAGTTGATGTCGAAGATGCGGGTGATGTGCTCCCACGGCAGCTCATCGAACAGGCCGTAGGACTGCACCCCCGCGTCATTCACCAGGATGTCCACCCGGCCGTAGTGCGCCAGGCACTCGCGCACCACCTGGTCCACGTCCCCCTGCACCGTCACGTCCCCGGGCACCGAGATGCACTCCACGCCCTTGTCCTGCATCAGATGGCGCAGCTTCTCCAGCGCCTCCACCCGGCGCGCGGTGACGCACAGCTTCACCCCCGCCTCTCCCAGCCGCACCGCCGCCTGCCACCCCACCCCGCTCGACGCCCCCGTCACGATGGCGACCTTGCCCCTCAGGTCCTGGCGAGCCATGTCCTCTCCCCTGTGTCTCGGTTTCCGCCGCCAGCCCTCGGGCCCGCTCGGCGGCTCCACGTCCACCCGGCACTCCGCCGGAGGAGAATGGGAATTCCCGCCCCCTCCGCGCATCCCGCCCTCCCGTCCCCCCGCCCGCCCGCCCGGGTGCCGTGGCACCGGCCGACCCCGGACGTTCACTCGTGAACTCAACGCGGCGGCATTTTCCTCGCGTACCCATCAGGTCGGGTGAAGTTAGAAGACATGAGCTCGGTGCTCGATGCGGTCGTCGTGGGCGCGGGCCCCAACGGGCTCGCGGCCGCCGTCTCCCTGGCCCGCGCGGGCCGCTCGGTGCGGGTGCTCGAGGCAGCCCCCACTCCCGGCGGTGGTGCGCGCTCGGCCGAGCTCACCCTCCCCGGCTTCGTCCACGACGTCTGCTCCGCCATCCACCCCCTCGCCGCCGCCTCCCCCTTCTTCCGTCAGCTCCCGCTCGATGCCCATGGTCTCGAGTGGGTCCACCCCGACGCCCCCCTCGCCCACCCCCTGGAGAATGGCACCGCCGCCCTCCTCGAGCGCGGGCTCGAGGCCACCGCCCAGGGGCTCGGCCCCGACGCCGACACGTATGTGAAATGGATGCGCCCCATGGTGCGCGCCTTCGACGACGTGATGGCCCAGATGGCCGACCCGCTGCGCCTCCCCCGCCGCCCCCTGCGCCTCGCCCGCTTCGGCCTGCGCGCCCTCCGCCCCGCCCACTCGCTCGCCCAGAACGCCTTCCGCGGCCCCCTCGCTCGCGCCCTCTTCGCCGGCTCCGCCGCCCACTCCTTCTCCGCCCTCGAGCGCCCCTTCACCTCCGCCTTCGGCATCCTCCTGCTCGCCTCGGGCCACGCCGTCGGTTGGCCCTTTCCCAAAGGCGGCACCCAGAAGCTCGTCGACGCGCTCGTCAGCTACCTGCGCGCGCTCGGCGGCGAGGTCGTCACCGGCCACCGCGTGCACAACGTGGATGAGCTGCCTCGCGCCCGCGCCGTGCTGCTCGACGTGACGCCCGCGCAGCTCGTGAGGCTCGCCGGACACCGGCTGCCCCCGCACTACGTGGAGGGACTCAAGCGCTTCCGCTACGGGCCCGGTGTCTTCAAGGTGGACTGGGCCCTCTCCGGCCCCATTCCCTGGCGCGCTTCCGCATGCGCGCGCGCGGGCACCGTGCACCTCGGCGGCACGTTGGAGGAGATCTCCGCCAGCGAGGCCGCCGTCGCACGCGGCGAGGCCCCCGAGCATCCCTACGTGCTCGTGGCCCAACACACGCTGTTCGATGGCAGCCGCGCGCCCTCGGGCCAGCACACCGGCTGGGCCTACTGCCACGTGCCCAATGGCTGCACCGAGGACATGACCGGGCGCATCGAGGCCCAGATGGAGCGCTACGCCCCCGGCTTCCGCGAGCGCATCCTCGCCCGGCACACGCGCTCGCCCGCGCAGTACGAGGCCTACAACGCCAACTTCATCGGCGGCGACATCTCCGGCGGCGCCATGGAGGGAATGCAGCTGTTCGCCCGGCCCATGGCTCGTCTCGTCCCGTACGCCACGCCCGACCCGCGCCTCTACCTGTGCTCGTCCTCCACGCCTCCCGGGCCCGGTGTTCACGGGCTGTGTGGCTTCCTCGCCGCGCGTGCGCTGCTCGCCAGCGAGGTGTGGCGCAAGGGCTGACGGGCCGCGCCAGCAGCCCTTTTTCCTGGGGATTTTCATCCCCTGGAAAATTCCAACCCAATCAACATTCCCCACAACCCATTGGAATCACGGCCTTTTTTAGGTCCGGGATGGCAGTGGAGTCGGGGTTTTTCTCTTTTATTGGGACGGACGGGAATTCGGGCCCTCCTCTTATTGGAACCCGTCCCATGATCCCAGACTCCATTCATCGCTCCGCGTCCGCCCCGGTCAGTGCCTCGTCCCGCCGCACGCCGAAGATCGCGATCGCACTCGGCGTCGTGGCCCTGCTCGCGGCCGTGGCGCTGCTCGCCCGCGGCTCCGGTGAGGACAGCGGCACACCCGATGCGCGTCAGGCCGCCACGCCCGGCTCCCAGCCGACGGGCTCGGGTCCCGCGAACGCCGCCGGGCACACCGGCCAGGGCGGTCGGGCCGAGGAGAAGGCCCCCCAGTTCAACAAGACCACCTGCTGGCAGGACCTGGAGCAGTTCAACGACAAGGTGACCCTCGAGACGTTCCGGGCCTGGGCCGCGCCCCTGCTGGCCTCGAGGGATCCGCTCGTCATCGATTACCTCAAGGCGCGTCTGGCCGAGCTCATCGGAAACGACGAGGGCCGTGCCAGTGAGGTCCTCGGCTGGGCGCGCGAGGCCCCGCCCGCGGAGTTCAAGCTGCTCATGGCGGGCATCCGGGGCTCCGAGGCCCTGCCCAAGCTCGCCGCGCAGCTCACGTCCCTGGGGCTCGACGAGAGCATCGACATCAACCGGCGCGCGGGCTTCCTGGACGAGCTGCAGCGAATGCCCAGGCTCGAGCCGGCGGCGCTCGACAAGCTCGCCACCTTCGCCAAGGACGCCTCGTCGGGTGAGGCCGGCTGGGTCACCACGCGCGCCATCGGCCGGGTGATGGAGGCGGACCTCGTGCGTACCGGGAACGCCAAACCCTACCTCGACAAGCTCCTCACCATCGGCACCGAGTCGCTGGATGAGCGCGTCCGCTACCTCGCGCTCGAGATGGAGATGCAGTCCGGGGTGCCGCTGGACAAGAAGTCCACCGAGCACCTGGCCAGGCTCCTGGCCACCGAGGGCAGCGAGGAGGTCCGTCAGGTGGTGGCGCACGACCTGTCCTTCGCCGAGGACGAGAAGCAGGCGCTGGACATCTACGCCAAGGCCTTCGCGAACGAGAAGGACCTGTGCGTGCGCTGGGCCCTGTTCCGCTTCGCCGCTCGCGCCGCGGGCAAGGACGCGCTCCCCGTCATGGCGGAGATGGCCATCACGGACCCGCGCTTCCAGGGCGACTACCAGGACTTCGAGCGGCTCTACGCGAGCGGCATCCTCGACTTCGACCGGCTCTGGCTCTCCCTGCCATCGGACAACCCCCACGGCTGCCTCGACCGCCACGAGTGACCCAGGCCCCGAGCTCCCCATGACACGCCCCTTCCTCCCCATGAACGTGCTCTCCACCCTGGCACTCACCCTCGGGCTCCTCTCCCCGGCCCTGGCGCTCGCGGAGCCGCCGGCCGCCTCGAGCGAGGCCCCCACCCTCGAGCGCGGCACCTGCTCGGTCGAGGGCCTGATGGATTCCATCCGCCGCGGGCTCCACTCGAAGTCCGAGGCCTACAAGCAGTACCTGCGCACGCTGCTGCGCGAGTCCGCCGTCAACCTGCCCCTCGCCGAGCTGCAGGCGGCCTTCGAGCGGGAGTACGACCCGGCCATGGCCGAGCACCTCGCGGCCGCCCTGGTGGCGCGCACCGAGCGGGGCCTGGAGCCCGAGGCGATGCAGGCCGTCGCGAAGCGCGCCCTGGAGGACAGGGACCCGGCCCTCCGCGCCGCCACGGTCCGCGCGCTGCGGCGCACCGGCGCGCTGGAGCGCACCGGGGACATGTACGAGCGACTGGTCCGCGACTCCTCGCCCGAGGTGCGCATGGAGGCCGCCACCAACCTCGTCCAGGACAACCTGCACGTCTATGGCGGACACGATGCCCGGGCGGCGGACACCGCCGTGGCCGCGGCGGCCGCCTCCACGGACCCCAAGGTCACCGCGCACATCCTCGGCCAGCTCATGACGGGCGAGGTGAGCGCCAGCTCGGCGCGCACGCTCGAGCAACTGCTGGGCAGCGACTCCGCCGAGGTCCGCGCGGCGGCGTCCACCGCGCTCGGCGGCGTGCCCGCGGCGCAGATGGCCAGCGCCCGCCAGTCGCTGCTCGGCATGTACCGCGACGAGAGGGATCCGGGAGTGCGCAAGGCCATCCTCCAGAGCATCGCCCAGCTCGGCTTCTCCAGCGCGGTGCCCGAGCTCCGGCGGTTGCGCGGCGTCGACCCGAGCCTCGCACCCGAGGTCGATGCGTGGATCCAAGTTCTCGAGATGAACCTTCAGGATTGGAGCCTGATCCAGAGGGCGAAGCAGCGGTTGCAGCAGGCTCGGTAGCACGAAACCCCCCGGGGGCCGGTGAACCGGCCCGAGAGGAACAACGATGCGTAAGACGACGAAGACGACCCTGGCCGTCCTGGCTTCCCTGGCGTTCATCCCCGCGGCCGCGACCGCCTCGTACCGCGTGGGCGCGCCCTTCCCCGGCGACGTGACGGCCACCACGTACTACTCGAGCGGCTCCTTCCACGGCGCGGTGGACCTCTCCAGCCGCAACGCCTGCGGCTACTGGGGCGTCGAGACGGGCGTGGTGGGCTCCATGTCCTGGAACGTGACCATCCGGACCACCGGCGTCGTGTGCTACGGCAACGGCAGCGGCAACCAGAACGAGGTGAAGCACACCTTCGCCAACGGCTACGTGTTCCGCCAGTGGCACTTCCTCAAGGAGCCCACCTCGGTCGACAAGACCTGCGACCGCTGCCAGATCGGCGACGAGGGCGGCACGGGCAACGTCACCGGCCCCCACACCCACATGCAGTACGACCACAACGGCACCAACAACACCTCGTGGTACTCGGGCTACACCGTCAAGGGTGAGTTCCTCGACCGCGGCGAGACCGTCGGCTACATCCAGTAGTCGGAGCCCGCCGGTTTGACGCTCGGGAGGCCGGCGAAGCACGGCCTCCCAGGGCAGGCAGGCAAGCTCGACCCTGATGGGATGCGTCGCCGTGTGACGTTGCGTGGTGCTCGGTCTGCGTTACCTCTAATCAATGACCGAAGTTCAGAGCACGCCACGCGATTTCATGATCCCCGAGGGCTGCCCCGTATGTGAGGCGGACCTGCCGGTCCGTGTCACCGCGAACGGGCCCAACGGCGTCTGCAAGCACTGCGGCTGGTTCGGCCGTCCTCTCGTCACGGTGACCCATCAGGGGCTGCGCATCTCGTTCGAGGGCGCACAGGCTTGAGGCTCGGATTCGGAACTCCTTGAGTGGGGCCGTTGTCCACCCGAGGACTCCCCATACCCTCACCCCGTCCCTCTCCCAGCGGGAGAGGGGTGATTTGAACAGGCGGGCGTTTTTCGCCACCGCGCGGCGCCTCTCCCCCCTCGTCTCCCGCCTTCGGCGTGCCCACATTGGTCTTGGAATCACGTCCTCCGGAGGCTTGCCTTGGGACTCCTCGACCTGTTCTCCCGCTGGCCCCTCATCCGTCAGCTCCAGGAGAAGGACTCCACCGCCCTGGGCGACACCGCCATGAGCGAGCGCAGCCGCCACCTCGCGCCGCGCACCCTCCACGCCGACAAGGTCGTCCCCTCCATCTGCCCCTACTGCGCCGTCGGCTGCGGCCAGAAGGTCTACGTCCAGGACGACAGGATTCTCGACATCGAGGGCGATGAGGACTCGCCCATCTCCCGCGGCCGCCTCTGCCCCAAGGGCGCCGCCACCTTCCAGCTCGTCACCGGCAGCCACCGCCTCCACTCCGTCCTCTACCGCCGCCCCGGCTCCATGCAGTGGGAGCGCATCCCCCTCCACAAGGCCCTGGACATGGTCGCCCAGCGCGTGAAGCAGACGCGCGACGCCACCTGGGAGCACAAGAACGACAAGGACGAGGTCGTCAACCGCACCCTCGGCATCGCCCACCTCGGCGGCGCCACGCTCGACAACGAGGAGAACTACCTCATCAAGAAGCTCTTCACCGCCGGGCTCGGCATCGTCCAGGTGGAGAACCAGGCTCGAATATGACACTCCTCCACGGTGCCCGGTCTGGGCATCTCGTTCGGCCGAGGCGGTGCCACCACGTTCCAGCAGGATCTGGCGAACGCGGACTGCATCCTCATCATGGGCAGCAACATGGCCGAGTGTCACCCCGTGGGCTTCCAGTGGGTGATGGAGGCCCGTGAGCGCGGCGCCACCCTCATCCACGTGGATCCGCGCTTCACCCGCACCAGCGCCATGGCGGACACGTACGTGCCCCTGCGCTCGGGCACGGACATCGCGTTCCTCGGCGGCCTCATCCACTACATCCTGGAGAACGAGCGCTACTTCCACGACTACGTCGTCCACTACACCAACGCCCCCGCCATCATCCGCGAGGACTTCCAGGACACCGAGCAGCTCGACGGCCTCTTCAGCGGCTACGACTCGGACAAGGGCTCGTACTCCCCGCACACCTGGCAGTACGAGAACATGGACGGCGTGGTGCCCGCCGCGGGCCACAAGGAAATCTTCGCCGAGCCGGGCGCCGGCGGCCACGGCAAGGTGCGCGGCAAGCACATCACCGAAGTGCCCAACGACAAGACGCTCCAGCACCCGCGCTGCGTCTTCCAGGTGCTCAAACGCCACTACGCGCGCTACACGCCGGACGTCGTCTCGCGCATCTGCGGCGTCCCCAAGGAGCTCTTCCTCCAGGTGGCGAAGACGCTCTGCGACAACTCGGGCCGCGAGCGCACCAGCGCCTTCTGCTACGCCGTGGGATGGACGCAGCACTCGGTGGGCGTGCAGAACATCCGCGCCGCCGCCATCATCCAGCTGCTCCTCGGCAACATCGGCCGGCCCGGCGGCGGCATCATGGCCCTGCGCGGCCACGCCTCCATCCAGGGCTCCAGCGACATCCCCACCCTCTACAACCTGCTGCCCGGCTACATCCCCATGCCGCACGCGCCGGACGCGCGGCGCTTCGACCAGTACCTCCACAACAACGAGTCCGCCAGCGGCTGGTGGAGCAACTTCCCCAAGTACGTCGTCTCCCTGCTCAAGGCGTACTACGGCGACGCCGCCACGAAGAAGAACGACTGGGGCTTCCACTGGATACCCAAGCTCACCGGCGACCACTCGCACATGACGACCGTGGCCGACATGGCCGACGGCAAGGTGAAGGGCTACTTCGTCCTGGGCGAGAACCCCGTCGTGGGCTCGATGAACGGCGCCCTCCAGCGCAAGGCCCTCCAGAAGCTCGACTGGCTCGTGGTGAGCGACCTGTCCCTCACCGAGACGGCCGAGTTCTGGCGCACCGCCCCCGAGGTCGTCCGCGGCGACGTGCACCCCAGGGACATCCAGACCGAGGTCTTCTTCTTCCCCTGCGCCGCGCACACGGAGAAGGAAGGCTCCTTCACCAACACCCAGCGCCTGCTCCAGTGGCACTACAAGGCCGTCGAGTCGCCCGGCGAGACGCGCAGTGACCTGCACTTCATCTTCCACCTCGGGCGCCGGCTGAAGGAGCTCTACGCGGACTCGAAGGAGGAGAAGGACCGGCCCATCCAGGCCCTCACCTGGGACTACCCAACGAAGGGCCCTCGCGAGGAGCCCGACGCCGAGGCCGTGTTGAAGGAGATCAGCGGCTATCGCGTGGCGGACAGCGCGCCGGTGTCTGGTTTCACGGAGCTGAAGGACGACGGCGCCACCGCGTGCGGCTGCTGGATTTATTCGGGCAGCTACGCGGACGGGGTGAACCAGACGGCGCGCAGGAAGCCCGGCCGGGAGCAGACCTGGGTGGCGTCCGAGTGGGGTTGGGCATGGCCGGCCAACCGGAGACTCCTCTACAACCGCGCCTCGGCGGACCCCGAGGGCCGCCCCTGGAGCGAGCGCAAGAAGTACGTCTGGTGGGACGCCCAACAGGGCAAATGGACGGGCGAGGACGTGCCGGACTTCATCGCGGACCGTCCCCCCTCGTACCGGCCGCTGCCGGAGACAAAGGGCGTGGACACGCTCGCGGGCACGGATCCGTTCCTCATGCAGGCGGACGGGAAGGGCTGGCTGTTCGCGCCGAGCGGGATGATGGACGGCCCGCTGCCCACGCACTACGAGCCGCTGGAGTCACCCGTCCACAACTTCCTCTACGCGCAGCAGTGCAACCCGGCGCGCTACGAGTACCGGCGCCGGGACAATCCCATGCACCGGGCCTGGGCGGACCCGCGCTACCCGTATGTCCTCACCACGTACCGGCTCACCGAGCACCACACCGCGGGCGGCATGTCGCGCTGGCTGTCGTGGCTGAGCGAGCTGCAGCCGGAGATGTTCGTCGAGGTGTCGCCGGAGCTGGCCTCCGAGGTGGAGCTGGAAAACGGCGGCTGGTGCACGCTGTACACGGCGCGCGGGGAGATCGAGTGCCGGGTGCTGGTGACGGAGCGCATCCGCCCGCTGCAACTGGACGGGAAGCGGGTGCACCAGATCGGCCTGCCGTACCACTGGGGCTACACGGGACGCGTGCGGGGCGAGAGCGCCAATGACTTGCTGGGCTTCACCGCGGATCCGAACGTCTCCATCCAGGAGTCCAAGGCGCTCACCTGCAACATCCTCCCTGGTAGGCGCAGCCGGTACCGGCGCGCGGCCATGGGCTGGGAGCAGTGGCCCCTGCCGCCGGGCGTGGTGGACGTCCCGAGGGACCTCGAGGGCGTGGGCCCGCACGCGGACCAACCTCCGCAGGAGAAGGAGTAGCGCCCCATGGGACAGAAGGGCTTCTTCACCGACACCACGCTCTGCATCGGCTGCAAGGCCTGCGAGGTGGCCTGCAAGCAGTGGAACCAGTTACCGGATGACGGCTTCCAGTTCACCGGCATGTCCTACGACAACTCGGGGCACCTGGGCTCGTCCACCTGGCGGCACGTGGCCTTCGTCGAGCGGCCCGTGCCGAGCCCCACGCAGAACACCGCGGGGATGGCCTTCTCGTGGCTGATGGCCTCGGACGTGTGCAAGCACTGCCAGCGCGCGGGGTGCCTGGAGGCGTGCCCCACGGGCGCCATCATCCGCACCGAGTTCGACACCGTGTACGTGCAGCCGGACGTGTGCAACGGCTGCGGCTACTGCGTGACGGCGTGTCCCTTCGGCGTCATCGACCGGCGCGAGGACGATGGGCGCGCGTGGAAGTGCACCCTCTGCTACGACCGGCTCGGCGAGGACATGACGCCCGCCTGCGCCAAGGCGTGCCCCACCGCCTCCATCCAGTTCGGGGATGTGGAGGAGCTGCGCGAGCGGGCCCACCGCCGCGTGGAGCAGTTGCACGAGAAGGGATTGGACGCGGCGTACCTGTACGGCGCGGACGCGGAGAACCAGCCGGGCACCGGCGGGTTGAATGCGTTCTTCCTGCTCGTGGACAAGCCCGAGGTCTACAACCTCCCGCCGGATCCGGTGGTGCCGACGATGAAGGGGAAGGATGCCTGGGCCTCGATGGGGTGGGGGGCGCTGGGCATGGCCGTGATGGCCATTGGCGCGGTGCTCCTGGGACGCGAGGTGGCGCGGTGAGTGACGACATCCGGCCCGAGGATCTGGAGAAGCGGCAGGACGGGCGCAACATCGACTCGCGGCTGGGCGTGCTGGCCGGTGAAGGCGCACAGCAGCGGGTGAAGGGCATCGACGAGGCCAACCCCTCGCGAGGCCTGCTGCGGACGCGGCCCTCGCAATCGGGAGTGAACGCGGAGTCGCCGAGCTACTACGGGCAGCCGGCCATCAAGGAGCCCGTGTGGATCTGGAGCATCCCGCTCTACTTCTACGTGGGAGGCGTGGCGGGCGCGGCGAGCGTGCTGGGCGCGGCGGCGGATGTCTTTGGCGGGGAGCGGATGGAGGGCCTCGGGCGCAGGTGCCGGTGGGTGGGCACCGCGGGCGATATCGTGAGCTCGGGGCTGCTCATCTACGACCTGGGACGGCCGACGCGCTTCTTGAACATGCTGCGCGTGTTCCGTCCCACGTCGCCGATGAGCGTGGGTTCGTGGGTGCTGGTGGGCTCGGGGGCCATGAACACCGCGTCCCTGCTGTTCGCCGGCCGGCGCGGCTGGCTGGGGCGCGCGGGAGAAGGAGCGGCCATCGCGGCGGGCCTCCTGGGACTGCCGCTCGCCGGGTACACGGCGGTGCTCATCGCGAACACGGCCGTGCCCATCTGGCAGGCCACGCGCAAGTCGCTGCCATTGCTGTTCATGTCGTCGGCGATGGCGGGCGCCGGGAGCCTCATGGAGCTGCTGCCGCACCCGAAGCGCGACGAGAAGGTGCTCCACCTGTTCAGCGCGATGGGCAAGGTGGGGGAGCTGCTGGCCGGAGTCGCGGTGCAGCACGAGGCCTCGCGCCTGGAGGTGCTCGTTCGGCCGCTGAAACACGGACCCTCGGGGACACTGTGGAAGGCGGCCAAGGTGTGCACCGCGGCGTCACTGGCGTTGGGCGTGTGGCCGGGCCGGCGCAAGTGGATGAAGGTGGCGAGGGCACTGCTGGGCTCGGCGGGGGCGCTGCTGACGCGCTTCGCGGTGTTCCGCGCGGGAAAGGTGTCAGCGAGCGACCCGCAGACCACGTTCCAGCCGCAGCGCCAGGGAATGGGCGCCGCGGAGGTGACGGGGCATACTCATGCGTCGGACGGGAAGCCGTTCAAGTTCCCGCTGCCGGTGCTGCATGAGGCGTCGGCGCTGCCACGAAGAGAGATACCAGCAGCGCGACACCTGGAGTCGGAGCTGGGACCAGAGCCCCCCACGGCTCCGACCCCATAACATCCGCCATCCATCCCTTACAGCTCGTCAAATGTTTCCGTGAAGAGGAACCTTTCGCCGAGCAATGCCAGCGTAACAAATGCTTCGAGATCCACGGAATCATCCCTGTTCCGCGTCCACCGGATCCCAGGAGACAAGCGGAGAATGCCTTTGTATTTGAGGCCACTCGGGTCAGAAGCAAACGACCAGAAGAATCGGCCTTGTAGGGATGAACTGTACAGCTCAGTCGCACCGGAGCGTGTGGGCACGACAAACTCTCCACCCAGAGCGGCACGCCACCGTGCATCATAATTGTCCGCGAGCCCAATGAAGCCCGCGAACTTGAGGGTACGGCTCTTCACAGGAGCACCCAGTACCGCCTCTTGACAAGTCTCGGCGGGATCAGTTGCGTTGTCTCCTCTAGGAATGACCCCCGCCGGTGAACACCAGCGAATCGCCTTGGAGCTCGGGGTCCATTTGGAGCTGGACACCATCAATCCCTCGATCGTCAGAGCAGGATTCTCACCAGCAACAACGCCGATGGCCGATGCACCCACACTCCAGTCCCAGAGGGAACTCTTGCCCTCGAGAAGGACATTTGGGTCGTCGGACGAGCCAGACCGGTATTTGAAGTCATTGATGCCGAAGCGAGCCCCGGCGTTGACGATGAGCGGCGGAAAAGCCCGGCTTCTTCCAAGCTCCCTTTCCGAACGCTGGTACTCACTCTTTCCCGCCGGGCACAGCAGCGTGGAGCTGATATCGGAATAGGCCTCGTCGACTGGCTGCCTTGGAAGTTCGCAGAAAGGATCCGAAGCGTCTGCCGTGCACTTCCTCAAGCATGAGCGCAGTGCTTTACCGCGCGCCGCACGCCACCCCGCCGAATCGATCTTCCCAGTGGAAAGATCCTGATCCGCGTCACTCACGCCCTTTTTCTCGGACTCACAAAATCGGCTGGCAGGCAGAGTGCTGGCATCCGAGTTCCAGCCCTTGATCCACTCGTCTTCGCGTGGAGTCACGGCCTTTTCATAGGCGGAGCAGAAGCTCTGGTTCGGTTCGGATTGAGGCACGACCGTGCAGAGACCCGCGCAAAGCCGAACAGCCTTCCGCAGAGACTCGCCCAGCGCACTGTTCTTCCCAGTACGTGTTGGCGGAACCAGTTCAGGGAATTGAACCAGCGTACCCGTGAACCCAAGCGTCCAGGGGCGACTATCCTTTGCATCACTGGCATCCGTGAGCCCGAAGAGCTTCGCCAGCCCGTTCGAGGTTTGGACCCGGTAATCCGCCACCAATCCCAAGCTTCGGCTGCTATCCTTTCCCGTGGGAACGAGGAATCCTACCCCGGCACGCAACGTGCCCGTTCCCTCCGTCGACCCTTCGAGCTTGAGTGGCAGAAGCAGGCGCGGAGTCCTGATCGTCTGACTATCTGAGCCATCATCCCCCGTTTCTTGTGAATCCTGCCCGGCCCAGCTCACACCGCTGAAGGCCAGCAGGACGAGCATCAGCATTGCCGCGTGCCTTTTCATCACGACTCCCTAGATAACCGTGAATTTGAACTGAACGAGTGTGCGTCCATCGGCCGTATCAAAAGAACCACTGGCAAATGAAACATCGGCGTCACCCTGGAATGCCTCCAGCGTGTACTTCCCGGAGCCAGTCGACACATCAAAGCGAAAAGAGTAGCTCCCAGGATCCACGCGATATCCAGCCGCGACATCCCTCCGAACCCGCTTCACCGCGCGCACGGGTTCATCATCAGGTCGGATGGGCGCCTCGTAGAGTTCCCCTTGCAATTCGAGAGTGTTCGACCCCTTCGTCATTTCCAAACGAATGTTTCTCACGCTCATTGTTCCCTCTGTAGCAGCGGAAAATCCCCCGACATCCATCCCCTGTCATCGATGTCAGGTCCTCGTCCCCAGATTGGACTGAGCCTTCTCGACGACCATGGACGCTTTTTTCACCAGCTTCGTCATCTCATCGGTGGAGACACCGTTGGCCTGAGCCTTCTTGAGAAACTCAGCAACTTCATTCAATGGTTGCGCCACGTCCGCGGGCTGCGCTGCGCGCTGGCTCGTTTCCTCCTCCCGGGTGGAGCGCCTGATCTGCTGTCCGAAGATGTAACCGCCGACCGTGCCCAGCAGCGCGCCCAGAACGGCCCGGTCGATCTTCGCGCCGGTGCCTAGAATGATGATCGTAAGGAGAAGGAAGGCCATCCCCACCAACTCCACGAGCAAGCGCCCGCCGAAGATGAGTCGCTGGATGTCTTGCTGAGCGAAGACGATGGCGGACAAGAAGATGAGGAAGAGGATGACGATCATCCCCATGATGGAGTAGATCAGCCATTTGTCCGTCTGCTGTTGAATGGTGCCGAGTTCGTCCAGCGTCTGGAGCAGATCTTCCTTCCGGGTCTCGCGTACACTTCGGGCCGATTCGATGCGACCCCGCACAGCCGACCAGGCGGTATTGGCCGCGTCTCTCAACCCCTTGTTATCTTCCAGGATCGTATCCGCCGTAACGGACTGAAGCGTACGGTGGAGGGCTTTCACCTGGTCCGAGACGACACGCTCGGTCGCATCGGCATCGAGCCAGCTGAGGGCGAAGAGCTGCTCCCAGGGAATCTTGCTCGTGTATTTGATGCCGTCATCCACGTAGATCTCTAACAGCACGGACCGAGCGTTCTCGCTGCTCGTAGGCGGTGATGGCCAGGCGGGCACATTGTCGGTCGTGAGATGGCGCAGCTCGCGCAGGCCCTGCTTCACCCTGGCAACCTGGGTGGGGTCCAGTCTGGTCCCCTTGTCCGCCTGCTGCGCCAGCGCGTTCGTGTTATCGCTGAGCGTCTGAAAAACACCGCGAAGGCGGGGCTCGTCGATCTTTACCTCCTTCAATGCATTGAGCACGTTCTGGGTCTTCGCGGCTTCACGCTGCAGTACCTGCAGGTCCGCCTCGAGCGCCTTCAGATTTTCCTGAATCAGTGACACCTGTATTTGCTGAGCCAGGTTCGAGTGCCTCTCGTCGTCCTGCTGTTGCGAGCCCCCTTCCGCGGCGAAGCTCGAGGTGGACCAGATGACGAGCGAGAGCAGAGCAGCGAGCCAGTGCGACAGACATCCCCGTTTCGACAAGATGATCCTCCTCATCAGAGTGATTGGCGCCGCCTCCTCATGTCGGGCCAGGAGTGAGAGCTCCCCCCGGTGCTCTCACTCCTGGCCCTCTTCACGCACGGACGAGTACGCCCCCCCTCAGCCCTACGGGCCGAGGCCGTACCGACGTGCATGCTCCCCATTGGTGAGGATGGAACCCGGCTTCACTTCGACGTCACCGACGCGACAGACAGAAGCGAAGGTCGTGCCAAGAGCACCTCCACTCTGAGCACGGGAGAACAACAGGCCCTCATCTGGTGTCGGCGCGTCACGAGGAGACGTTCCCGCGTGCCGCACGCACGCACGGAGCAACCTCGCTCCCAGCACAGCGACAAGCACCGAAGAAGCCGGGAAGACCTGATTCAGTGCACTCGACTACAGCCGTGCGTCCACTCCGTACGCACCTCAGTTGGAGTCGCCGCCCTCCGCGGAGAGCAGCTCCAGGAACTCGGGGCCCGGGTGTGCCACCTCCCGGCACAGCGCCTCCACCTTCTCCAGCTCCCGCCGCAGTGTTTTCTGATGGTTGCGGCTCTTCACCAGCGCCTCCCGCCCCACCAGCCGGAACGCCTCCTCCTTCCCCACCTGCTTCGCCGCCATCCCCAGCACGAAGCCCCGGAAGCTCTCCGCCAGATCGATGTCCAGTGGCGACTGCCTCCTGCGCGCCTCCTGCACGAAGACCCTCGCCGCATGACACAGCGCATCAACGAGCGTCGACTCCTCCGGCGTCCCCTCGTACGCCAGCGCCTGCCGCACGTGCTTCTCCCGGAGCTCCAGCTCGCGCGCCGCTCCCCCCTGGTCCACCATCGCCAGCGTGTAGGCCCGGCGGATGATGTTGTCCAACTGCCTCAGGTTCCCCGGCCACGCGCTCGCCAGCAGCAGCCGCTCCGCCCCCTCCTCCAGCCGCGCCTCTCCCCCGGGGAACGTCTCCTGGTGTCTCCTGCCCACCATGTACCGCGCCCACAGCGGTATCTCGTCCTGCCTGTCGTTGAGTGGCGGCACCCGGATGGGCAGCACGTTGATGCGGTAGTACAGGTCCTCCCGGAACGCGCCCCTCCGCACCGCCTCCCTCAGGTTCGCGTTCGTCCCGATGATGAATCGCACGTTCGCCCGCTGGTCTCCCGAGCCCTCCCCCAACACCCGGTAGGTCCGCTCCTCCAGCACGTGCAGCAATCCCGCCTGCGCCTTCAGCGACAGCTTGTCGATCTCATCGATGAACACCGTCCCCCCCTCCGCCCGCGCGATGCTCCCCGGGTTGTCCTTCACCGCCCCCGTGAACGCGCCCCTCCTCCAGCCGAACAGCTCCGCCATCTGGAGGTCTTCCGGCACCGTCGTCAGGTCCAGGCTCTCGAAGCGCCCCTGCCGGCGCCCCGAGCGCTCGTGGCACCACCTCGCCAGCCTCGACTTGCCCGCTCCCGTCGGGCCACTGACGAGGATCGTCTCCTCCTGCTGCGCGAAGATGCGCAGCACCGGCACCAGGCTCGCCATCGACGCGCCGATGACCGGGAGGAAATCGTCCGTCTGCGGCGCCGTGACGGGCCGGGGAGGCAGTCCCGTCAGCCAGGCCGCCGCCATGTCCGCCAGCAGTTGCAGCTGCCCCCCCGCCTCCTTCCAGACGAACTCCTGCCCGAGCGCCGCCATGCAGTCCGCCTCGAGCGCGATCATCCCGTCGATGCGCCCCCCGGGCACACGCAGGGGAAACACACACACGTGCGTCGCCTGCCGGCCCAGCAGCTTCCGCTGGCTCTCCGGGTTGAAGGCCGCGCTCGAGGGACGTGAGGCATTGCCCACTCCGCCCCCCTCGAGCGGCTGGAGCGTCTTCAGGTTCACGTCGATGGCCACCGCCTTGCCCTGCTCGGCCACCGCTCGCCAGGCGGACGCCGACGCCAGCAGCGCCACGTCCTGTCCCGCCACGGGGGGCGGCCCCATCCCACTCCTCGGCCGTCCCCGCACCGCCTCCATCTCCAGCACCGCCAGCCGGCGGTAGGCATCATCCGGCCGCACATGCACCACCCCGCGCAGCAACCGCCCGCGCCGCGCGAAACGGCCCGTCTCTAGAGTGCGCTCGGCGGAGAGCAGCATCGCCCGCAGCACCTCGCTGGCCGCCTCCTCGAAGTGCTTCGCCGTGTGCAGCGCGGCGAAGAAAGACGACAACTCCTCTGACATGGGGCCCCCTCGCAGACGCGCCCTTCCCGTTGAGAGCACTCCCAGGATGGCATTCCCCGCTCCTCATGACGAGCCTTGGCACGCCGCGTCTCGTCCGCTACCTCGGGGGAAGCCGTCCTCGCGTCCCCGTGAAACGCCCCACTCCACTCGGGCGCTTACTCCCAGGACGCAGCCGCGTCTCCATGATACGCCAACCGGCACGAGCCTGGGGACGCCGTCTCATCCTCCAAGAGGGAAGGTCCAGGATGGCGTGTCCCTTGCTGAAGGCACCCGCGCGCCACTCCACGGCGCGAGGGCCCGCTCCCGGGCTCCTCACGGAGGGGAAAGACAGACATGCCTCAGGCTTCGAAGCCGAAGAAGATCGCCATCCTGGGTGGTGGTATGGCCGGGCTCGCCGCAGCCTTCGAGCTGACCCGCCAGCCTGGCTGGAAGCAGCAGTATGAAATCACCCTCTACCAGCAGGGCTGGCGCCTGGGCGGCAAGGGCGCCAGCGGGCGCAACAGGGACGAGGGGCAGGGCCTGCGCAGCGAGGAGCACGGCTTCCACGTCTTCATGGGCTTCTACGAGCAGGCCCTGGGCATGCTCGGGCAGTGTTACAAGGAATTGGGGCGCCGCCCCGGAGCGCCCTTCGCGACGGTGGAGCAGGCCTTCGAGGCCCATGACGACATCCACTTCCTGGAGGACGTGAAGGGCGAGCAGCGCATCTGGCCGCTGAAGTTCAAGCCGCGCAAGAAGCCGCTCGGCCAGGACTTCGCCTCGCGGTTGAAAGGGCTCGACTCCAAGTGGAATGACCTGTTGTCAGGGGCCCGGCAGGAGAGCGACCCCGAGCGCCTGACGCGGTTGCTGTTGGAGCGCATGGGACCCTCCCTGGGAATGCCCGGGCCAGACGAGGACGGCGCGGGGCTCATCCAGAAGCACGTGAGCAACATCCTGCGGCCCGACCCGCTGACCCACGGCCTCCCACGTGACGGAAGCCTTCCCCTGGTGGCCTACGCGCTGCTCACACGGGCCCGCGCCGAGTCTCCGGACAAGGCCGTGTCCCTGCGCACCTCGCTCACCGAGACCCTCGAGCGCGCCCGCGAGGAGCAGTGGGAGAAGGCCCGGCCCCGCTTCACCCAGGACGACGAGGGGCGCCGCAATGCCATCCTCATCAACCTGGGCATCACCATCGCCTTCGGACTGGCCCGCGAAGGGCTCCAGGAGCCGGATGCCGACCTGAGCCCGCTCGATGCCTGGGACTTCCGCGCGTGGCTGCGCGAGCACGGCGCGAGGCCCGAGGCCTGTGAGTCGCCCATCGTCCAGGCCGGGTACAACCTCACCTTCAGCAGCCCGGGGAAGCTCGCGGCCGGTGCCGCGCTCCAGGGCCTGCTGCGGATGCTCGACTACACGGAGCACCTCTACTTCAAGATGAAGGCGGGCATGGGCGAGGTCGTCATCGCCCCCCTGTACCTCGCCCTCGAGAAGCGCGGCGTTCGCTTCGAGTTCTTCCACTCCGTGGACTCGCTCCGCCTGTCCGAGGACCGCCAGCGCGTCGCCGCCATCGACGTCACCCGGCAGGTGGCACTCGCGGGCACGGAGTACAACCCGCTCATCGACGTGGACGGGCTGCCGTGCTGGCCGGCTGCCCCCCTCTACGAGCAGCTCCAGGACGCGGACGAACTGAAGAAGGCCGGATACGACTTCGAGGCACCCCAGGGCGAATGGAGGCAGTGGAAGAAGCATGCCGAGAGCAGGACGCTCGAGCTGGGCAGGGACTTCGACGTGGCCGTGCTGTCCATCTCCGTGGGGGCGCTCACGCCGCTCTGCACCGAGCTGCTCGAGCACAGCCCGCGCCTGCGCCAGATGGTCACCTCCGCCACCACCACCGCGACCCAGACCTCACAGTTCTGGTTCTCCCGGTCGCTGGAGGACGATGCCCGCTGGAAGCGCAAGGGTGGAGTGCTGGCCTGCTGCCCGGCTCCCTTCGACACCTGGGCCGACAGCAGCCAGGTGCTCGCGACGGAGAAGTGGGACCCCGCGCACAGGCCCCGTTCACTCGTCTACCTGTGCGGCCCGCTGGAGGAGGTGAGGAGCGAGGACGGTCCGGTGGACAAGCCCGTGAGCTCCCTGAGCCACGTATCGTCACTCCGTCCGAAGGGAGAAGTCAAAACCACCGCCCGAGACTGGCTCGCGAAGTTCCGGCCCACCGTCTGGCCGGAGAATGCGAATCCGACCATCGTCCTGAGGGAAGCCACGAAGCCTGACACCTCCACTGACGGTGAGGAGCCGCCTGCCCCCCCCATGCCCCCGGATGTGATGGCCGAGTACCACCGGGCCAGCACGCACCCTTCGGACCGCTACGTGCTGACACCGCCGGGCAGCACCGCGAACCGGCTCGGCGCGGACGAGTCCGGCTACGACAACCTCCTGCTCGCCGGGGACTGGGTGCGCACCCCCCTCAACACCGGGTGCGTGGAGGCGGCCGTCATGGCCGGTCAGCAGGCCGCGAATGCTCTCCAGCGGAAGCTGCGTCTCCCGGAGCTTCGCACGGTCTTGCGGCAACCCGCCCCTCTCCCCCGTCGGCGTCTTCCCACCTATGTGGAGCGCGGCGGGCTCGCCACCTGGCGCGGCCCCTTCCGCCAGGGCCGCACGCGCCTGCACTCCTTCTTCCTGGAGTGCGACTACGACAAGCTCAAGCAGCTGTGCGACGTCTACTTCAATGACTTGCAGGACGTGGCTGAGTACCGGCCACTGGGCGGCTTCGCCGTCCTGCAGTGCGCCCGCATCGACGAGTCGGTGTCCCTGGACCCGGAGTTCAACCGCTGGGGCTCCATGAAGGAGCGGGAGATCGGCATCACCATTCCCGTCGTCGGCGGGAAGATGGTGGACGGCGAGTTCCAGGCGGACCGGCTGCTGCTGTTCGCTCCCCACCTCTTCGTGGACACGGGCGTGGCCATGGCCGTGGGACGGGAGATCTACGGCTTCGCCAAGCAAATGGGCCGCGTCTCCATGCCCGAGGACTGGGGACAGCCAGCGAACTTCTCCGTGCAGACCCAGGTGGTGAGCCAGCTGGGACAGCGCGCCGACATGCGCGAGGTGCTCAGCATCCGCCGTCATGGCGACAAGCCCCTGGAGCGTCCCACGGGCAACGACCGCTTCGACAACGACACGGACGCCTTCTCGGAGATCGTCGAGAAGCTGGTGCCACTCGTCCGCGTGGAGAACCTGGCGGCCGCCCTCCGCAAGCCACAGGCCCTGCTCTTCCTCAAGCAGTTCCGGGATGCCGAGCAGACCTCCAACGCCTGCTACCAGGCCATCGTGGAAGCCCCCTTCGTCTTCTCCCACTTCGAGTCCGGAGGGCTCCTCCCGAGGGACTTCACCCTCCGCTTCCAGTCACACCACTCCCACGACCTGGCCCAGGAGCTGGGCACTCCACCCGAGGCCGAGCCGCTCATGGCCACCGTGCTCGACCTGGACTTCGACCTGAAGGACGGCCGCGTCATCTGGAGTTGGAGCGCCGATGCATGACGTCTCCCGGCGGTTGATTTGAGGTGGCCCCGCGGGTTCTGCCATGCTCCGCCCCGCATGCAACCTGCGGCGGCGCTCCCCCAGCAGCTCGGTTCCATCGGTCCTTATCTTCTTCTCGAACAGCTCGGCGCTGGTGGCATGGGCGTGGTGTACCGCGCCCGGCACTCCGGCACCGGCCAGCTCGTGGCGCTCAAGACGGTCCGGCTCCCGGACGCCGCGCTGATGCGCGGCCTCCGCCGGGAGCTCCACGCCCTGGGCCGCCTGCGTCACCCCGGCATCGTCCAGGTCCTCGCCGAGGGCGTGGACGATGGCCTCCCCTGGTACGCCATGGAGTTCCTCGAGGGCTCCACCCTGCGGGAGCTGCTCGCAGCCTGGTGGCGCGAGGCCCCGGACTCCTCCGCCCCAGCCGCTGGACGACTCACCGAGGCACTCGGGCTGGTCCGCCGCATCTGCGCCGCGCTCGGCTTCCTCCACGGCGAGGGCATCGTCCACCGCGACCTCAAGCCCGACAACATCGTCGTCCGCCCCGATGGCCAACCCGTCCTCATGGATTTCGGCCTCGTGTCCGCCTTCGGTGGCGCCCGGAGCCGCGAGTCGCTCGACGTCGGCGGCGCCATGGAGGGATCCTCCGGCTACATGGCGCCGGAGCAGATCAGCGGCGAGCTCGTGGATGCCCGAGCCGACCTCTACGCGCTCGGCTGCATCCTGTACGAGATGGTGACGGGACGGCCCGTCTTCTCCGGCGAGGGCTGGGACGTGCTGCGGCAGCACCTGTCCGAGCCGCCCCCGCCCCCCTCGCGGTGGGTGCGGGGAGTGCCTCCCGCCCTCGAGGAGTTGCTGATGCGGCTGTTGGCGAAGCAATCCCGCGAGCGCATCGGGTACGCCAGTGACGTGTCCTCGGGGCTGGCCTCGCTCGGGGCCCGCGTGGAGGACGGAACCTACCCTCCGCAGCGCGCCTACCTCTACCGTCCGGAGTTCGTCGGCCGGCGGGCGCTGCTGGAAGAGGCTGAGCGCGCCTTGGACGATGCCCGGTGGGGCCGGGGACGGTGCGTGCTGCTCGGGGCCGAGAGCGGGGCCGGGAAGACGCGTCTGGCCATGGAGCTGGCCACGGCGGCCAACCGCCGCGACTTCCGCGTCATCACCGGAGAATGTCTCCCCCTGGAGGTGGCGGCCCCGCTGCAACCCTTCCGGCCGCTGTTGCAGGCGGTGGCGGACCACTGCCGCGCTGGCGGCGCCCAGGTGACGGGGTCGCTCCTGGGCGAGCACGGTCCACTGCTCGCGTTGTACGAGCCTTCCCTCGCGAGCCTGTCCCCACCGGGGACCCTGGCCGAGCCAGCGGCCCTCCCCGCCCAGGAAGCCCGGCAGCGCCTGCTGGGCGCCCTCACCCAGGTGCTCTCGGCCTTCGTGGCGGAGCAGCCGATGCTGCTGGTGCTCGATGACCTGCACTGGGCCGACGAGCTCTCGTTGAGCGTGCTGGAGCACCTGCAACGGGGAGAGCTGGAACGGTTGCCAATGCTCGTGCTGGGCACCTGGCGCACCGAGGAGGAGAACGAGGGGCTGCGCCGGTTGCTCCTGGCACCGGGGCTCACCTCCACGCGGCTGGAGCGGCTCGACGCGGAGGCCGTGGCGACGATGGTGTGCGGCATGCTGGCGCTGCGCACGCCGCCGCGTGCCTTCGTGGAGTACCTGGCCCGCCAGTCCGAGGGCAACCCGTTCTTCGTCGCCGAGTACCTGCGCACCGCAGTGGACGAGGGGCTGCTCGGGCGCGACGCGGCGGGCGTGTGGCAGGTGGCGGAGCGGGGCGTGGCGTTGGATCGGCTGGAGCAGGCCCTGCCGCTCCCCGGCTCGCTGCGAGAGCTGCTGGGCCGGTGGCTCTCCGGCCTCCGGCCCGACGCCCGCGAGCTGCTGGAGCGCGCGGCCGTGCTGGGACGCGAATTCGACGGCGTGCTGCTCCTGCCCGAGCGCACCATGGACGACGCGGGCCAGTTGGAGGCGCTCGAGGCGCTACGCGTGAGGAACGTGCTGGAGGAGGCGGGCGAGGGACGGCTGCGCTTCGCTCACGACAAGCTGCGGGAGATGGCCTACGAGAGCACCCCGCCGGAGTCGCGGCGGCGGCTGCACGAGGAGGCGGCCCGGGCTATCGAGTCCCGGTACTCCGGCACCGGGCTCTTCCCACGACACTACGGTGCGCTCGCCCACCACTGGGCCACCGCACAGGCCGAGGAGAAGGCCCTCCACTACCTGGAGGAAGCCGCGCGCCAGGCCCTGCGCATCGGCGCCAACACCGAGGCGGCCGGCTACCTCGAAAAAGCCCTCGCGATGGAGGCCCGGCACGCGGAGGCACCGGCCCGGGGACACCGCCGCGCCTCGTGGGAGTACCTGCTCGGCGAGGCGTTCTTCGGGCTGGGAGACCTGGCTCGCGCCCGGGAGCACCTGCACCGGGCCCTGGAGGTGCTGGGACAACCGCTGCCCCGGATGAAGCCCGCCTGGGGAGGACTGCTGCTCGGGCAGATGACCCGGCAGCTCGCGCACATGCTGCTCCCCGAGCCCGCGGTGCAAGCGGAGGAGTTGGAGCAGGAGCCTCTGCGGACGGCGGCACTCGCCACCAGCCGGCTGTGCGAGTGCTACTACTTCACCCAGGACATGCTCGCCATGTCGGCCTCGGCCATCCGCGCGGTGAACCTGGCGGAACGGGCGGGGCGTCGCGGAGAGGTGCGGCGACAGTACGCCCAGCTCGGCTACATGGCGGGGCTGGCCCGGATGCATCCGCTCGCCCGGCGCTACTTCCGCCTCGCCCGGGAGGGAGGCAGCTCCGCCGGAGAGCTCGCGGGCATCGCCACGGCGCTCTGGTACGAGGCCTCCTACGAGCTGACGTTCGCCAGGTGGAGCCATGCCGCGCAGCGGGCGGACGAAGCCATCCAACTGCTGGCACGTCTCGGCAGCCAGGGAGACCTGCAGATCGCCCGTACCCTGCGCGCGCACACGGACTACTACACGGGACACTTCGAGGCCTCGCTGCCACGCTTCGAGGAGATCCGCGACTCGGGCCGCAAGTGGTCCAACATGCAGTACGAGGCCTGGGGAGAGTACTCCCTCGCGCGGAGCCTCATCCCCCTGGGACGACTCGAGGAGGCGGTGACGCGGCTCCAGGAAGCGCGCACCCTGCTGGCTCGCCAGGCGGACCGGGCTTCCGACATCATCTGCCACGGACTGCTGGCCACCGCCCACCTGTACCGCGGTGAGCTCGAGCCCGCCCGTCGGATGGCCGAGGAGGTGATGCGGCTCACCCAGGGTGCACAGCCCACGGCCTTCACGGAGGGCAAGGGCTACGAGGGCGCCGCCCTCGTCCTGCTCGCGGCCTGGGAGGACTCCCAACGAGGCACCTCCGGGGTGGAAGCCACGCTCGCGCAGCAGGCGCGCGAGTCGGTCGCACGATTGGAGCAGTGTGCCCGAATGTTTCCCTTCGTGCGCCCCGCCGCCCTGCGCTGCTCGGGGCTCATGCACTGGCTCTCCGGTCGCGCAGAGCGGGCGAGGTCCTCCTGGCGGGAGAGCATCGCGAGCGCGCATGAGCTCGGGATGCCCTATGACGAAGCGCTCGCGCGCATCGAGCTGGCCCGGGCCGGCGAGCCGGGAACACCGGAACGGGAGGCCCACCTGCTGCGGGCCTCGGAGCTGTTCTCCCTCATGGGCTGCACCTGGCACCTCCAGGAGGTCGAGGGCCTCGGCCTCGGAGTACGCTCACGCCCATGAGCACTCGCGCGACGAGCATCTGGGGCTGGGGCTACGCGGACAAGTTCCCCGAGGCCGAGGCACGCCGTGCCCTCGGGGAGCAGGTCTCCGCGCTCCTCGGTGGGCCCCCGCTGGAGCCCCGTGAGCCCGCCGCGCTCGACGCCCTGCGCCTCCCGCGTCCCCGTGTCGCTCCGCCAGAGGCGCTGGCCGCGCTCTGCTCGGTCGAGGACACCGACCGCGCCGCGCATACCTATGGCAAGGGCTATGGGGACCTCGTGCGCGGATTCCACGGGGACTTCTCCTCCGCTCCCGACTTCGTCGCCCGCCCCCGCACCGAGGAGGACGTGCGCGCCGTCATGGACTGGTGCGGCAACCACCGCGTGGCCCTCATCCCCTTCGGCGGAGGCACCAGCGTCGTGCGAGGCGTCGAGGCCGCCATCGGTGACGGCTTCCGCGGCGCCGTGTCCCTCGACATGCGTGGAATGGACCGCGTCGTCGAGGTGGATCCCGTCTCGCGCGCCGCTCGCATCCAGGCCGGCGCCACCGGTCCCGTGCTCGAGGCGCAGCTCGCTTCCCATGGCTTCACCCTGCGCCACTTCCCCCAGTCCTTCGAGTTCTCCACCCTCGGCGGGTGGATCGCCACGCGCGCCGGGGGCCACTTCGCCACGCTCTACACGCACATCGACGACCTGGTGCAGTCCACCCGCATGCTCACCCCGCGCGGCCTCTACGAGACGCGCCGTCTTCCCGCCTCCGGCGCCGGCCCCGCTCCGGACAGGCTCGTGCTCGGCTCCGAGGGCACGCTCGGTGTCATCACCGAGGCCTGGGTGCGCGTCCAGGCCCGCCCCCGCTTCCGCGCCAACGCCAGCGTCCACTTCCCCGACTTCACCTCCGGCGCCCGCGCCGTTCGTGAGCTCTCCCAGTCCGGACTGCATCCCTCCAACTGCCGCCTCCTCGACGCACAGGAGTCCTTCCTCAATGGCGTGACGGGTGATGGCTCCTGTGTGCTCGTGCTCGCCTTCGAGTCCGCCGACCATCCGCAGCAGGCGAAGATGGAGCGCGCCCTCGCCATCACCGCCTCGCACGGGGGCGAGTGCCGCGAGGGCGCCCGCTATCGCTCCGAGGAGATGGGTTCCCAGGCGCGTGCCGGTGGCGCGGCCGACAGCTGGCGCTCGGCCTTCATCGAAGCGCCGTATCTGCAGAACGTCATGGTGAGCCTCGGCGTCATCGCCGACACCTTCGAGACCGCGTGCACGTGGGACCGGTTCGACGAGCTCCACGGTTCCATCCTGGAGTCCATGCGCGGTGCCCTGGAGCGCATCTGCGGCGGTGGCTCGGTGAGTTGCCGCTTCACCCACGTCTACCCGGATGGGCCCGCGCCCTATTACACGTTCATCGGCCCGGCGAAGCCCGGCGGTGAGCTGGCGCAGTGGATGGCGCTGAAGCAGGCCGCCAGCGACGCGGTGATGGCTCACGGGGGCACCATCACGCATCACCACGCCGTGGGACGGTTGCACCGCCCCTGGTACGACCGCGAGCGCCCAGAGCCCTTCGCGCTCGCACTGAAGGCCGTGAAGGGGGCGCTGGATCCTCAGGGGATTCTCAACCCCGGTGTCCTCGTGGGGCCCTGACGGTAGACCCTCACCCCGACCCTCTCCCAGAGGGAGAGGGAGGGGAAGAAGGAGGGGGAGGGAGTGTCGCTCACAGGCCCGCCATCATTCCTCCATCCACCGTCATCACGCAGCCATTCACGTACGACGCGTCCTCCGACAACAGCCACGCGATCGCCTTGCCCGCCTCCTCCGGCCTTCCAATCCGCCCCATCGGAATCCTCGGCAGGTAGTACTGCGTTTCCGCCCTCTCCGGCGCCCCCGGAGAAATCCTCTCGAACACCCCCTCCAGCATCGGCGTGCGGTGCGCCCCGGGGCACACCACGTTCACCCGCACCCCCTCCTTCGCGAACTCCAGCGCCGCCGTCTTGCTCAGCCCGTGCATCCCGTGCTTCGCCGCCACGTAGGCCGACCCCATCGGCGTCCCCGACAGCCCGTTCACCGACGACACGTTCACGATCGCCCCTCCCCCCGCCTTCACCATCGCCGGTATCTCGTACTTCATGCACAGCCACACACCCCTCAGGTCCACCCCCAACACCCGGTCGAACTCCTCCTCGCTCAGCTCCGTCAGCGGCACCAGCTGCATGTCCCCCAGCGCCGCGTTGTTCACCGCCAGGTCCAGCCGGTCCCACTTCCCCACCACCGTCTCCACCATCCTCCTCACGTCCTCGCCCTTCCCCATGTCCGCCTGCACGTAGAGCGCCTCCACCCCCTCCTCCCTCAGCGCCCGCTCCGCCGCCTCCCCCCGCTCCCGCGTCCTCGCCACCAGCGCCACCTTCGCCCCCGCCTTCCCCAGCTCCCGCGCCGTCGCCAGCCCAATCCCCGAACTCCCCCCCGTCACCACTGCCACCTTGCCCGCGATTCCCTTCATCTCCTGTCCCCCTGTTCCTCGTGTGTGGGCCGCGAACATACCCGGCGTCTCTCCCATTCCTCCGCGGACTGTCCGGTAGCGAGCACAACCCCACCCCGCGAAAGGGCCCGCTCCCCCGAGCACGCGCGAGCGGTTCATGACAAAATGCCTCCACTGCTCAACTCCAGCGTGGGTCGGGAGCTCCCGGGGGGAGCTCCCCCATTGGGCCTTTCATGTCCGCATCGAGTGCCTTCAGCCTCAAGCCTGGTGAAGCAGGCCGTGGTGAGCTCGCGGATACGCGCGAGACGCTCGAGCCATCCACCCGCCCCCGCGAGCCAGACGTGGATCCGCTGCTGGGCACGTGTCTGGGCAGCTTCCAGCTGACGCGCAAGCTGGGCCAGGGCGGCATGGGCAGCGTGTACCTCGGCCAGCACGTGCACATCGGCAGCCGCGTGGCCATCAAGGTGCTCCACGGCCGGCTGGCCAACTCGCCCCAGGTGCTGCGCCGCTTCCACATGGAGGCGCGCGCCGTCAACCTCATCGGCCACGAGAACATCGTCAACATCATCGACATCCAGCCCGCGCCGCCCCGGCCCTACCTCGTCATGGAGTACCTGGAGGGCGAGCCCCTCTCCGTGCTGCTCGCCCGCGGGCCCGTGCCCGCCCCCGTCGCCGTCGCCCTGCTCTGCCAGGTGTGTGACGCGCTCCACGCCACGCACGCGCGCGGCATCGTCCACCGCGACCTCAAGCCCGAGAACCTCTTCCTCCTCCAACGCGGCCATGGGCCCGCCTTCGTCAAGGTGCTCGACTTCGGCATCGCCAAGCTGCTCGACGACGAGCAACGCGGCCCGGACACCGGCGAGGGCGGCCTCATCGGCTCGGTGGACTACATGGCGCCGGAGCAGTCGCGGGGCGAGTCCGTGGACGGGCGCGCCGACCTCTACGCCCTGGGCGTCATCGCCTACCAGCTCCTCACCGGGCGCCTGCCCTTCGTCGAGAAGTCCCTCACCGCGCTGCTGCTCGCCCACCAGTCCCGGCAGCCGCCCTCGCCCACCTCGCTCCGCCCCGACGTCCCGCCCGCCCTCTCCAGCGTCGTCCTGCGCGCGCTCGCCAAGAGTCCCGAGGAGCGCTTCCAGAACGCCTCCACGATGCGCGGCGCGCTCCAGGTGGCGCTCGACATGGCGCGCTCCCCGGCGGGCCCGGCCCGGACGCCTCCACCCCTGGGGCCCTTCGGGTTGCATCCGGCCCTCGCCCTCCCCGTGCTCGTGACGCGGGGGCCCGGCGTCACCCCCGAGCAGCTCACCTGCACGGAGCTCACGCGCGGCGGCATGTTCCTGTGCACCGGGCAGCCCCTGCCCGCGCTGCTCTCGCGGCTCACGGTGGGCCTGGAGCACCCGGAAGGGGAGATGACCTGCACCGCCGAGGTGGTGCGGCACGTGCTAACCGAGGAGGCTCGCGCCTGGGGCATGGCTCCGGGTTTCGGCGTGCAGTTCGTGGAGCCGTCCGTCACCTTCAAGGCGGCGGTGGCTCACCTGCTGGTGGGGCAGCCGCTGAGCACCCTGCGCCCGCCCACCGACCCGGCCGCGGACGCCGAGGCGGAGCGGATGCTCGCCCCCTACCACGCTCGCAGCACCGAGGACCTCTACGTCTTCCTCGCGTTGCCGCCGGACACGGGCTGCGAGGAGGTGCGGTTGCGCGCGCGCCGGGCCCTGCATGCACTGGGGCGGCTGCGCGAGCGCACCATCTCCGCCACCCTGCGCGCCCGGGTGGACACGGTGCTCGAGCGCATCCAGAAGGCCGCCGAGACGCTCGGAGAGCCCCGGCGCCGCGCCATCTACGACGCCGAGCGGGGCAACTTCCACGGCGTGGTGCGCTGTCTCTCCGCGGGGCTCACCCTCACCCAGTTGGAGGAGCTGCGGCGCGACTTCCTCGCCCACCGCCCCTACGCGCAGGGGCCCCTGCGCGTGCACCTCGCCACCGCCCGCGCGCACCAGGAGGTGGGGCTGCTCGCCCAGGCCCGCGACGCCTACGAGCGCGCCCTCATCCTGGATCCGCTGTCCCTGGAGCTGCACCGGCAGTACCTCACCGTGAGCCGCGCGCTGGCGGCCCCGGGCACCCCGTAGACCTCTCGGGAGGGAGGCCGCCCGAAACGTGGCACACCACCCGGACGGGATTCAGCCCACGACCTTGACCTCAGGGGGAGCGGGGTTCTGGGCGGCGAACTCGGCCACGGTGTCCAGGTACCTATGGATGGCCTTCGGGTGGTTCCCTCCACATTCGGCGAGGTACCTCGTGTGCCAACCCTCCGAGGAGAGCTCCTTCTTGAACAGCCAGTGACTGAACGCCTCGTACCAGGCGTCCTCCATGCCCTGGTACCGGCAGCACGCCCGGTAACCGGTCTCGAATGCGGCCACCGCCTGGGTCGTCTCCATTCCCCCGAAGAAGAAGCCCAGGGGTCTGCCGCGTGCATGCTCGGAGCGGATGCGCAGCAGGACATCGATGAGGGACACGAACCGGCCACGCCACTCCTCGGGCAACGGGACGACCTTGACGCTGGTTTCCGGCTCACGGGTCATAGGTCGTCCAGGCTGTGAGTTGGACCGTGCTGCGTGGCTCACCCGCACACATCTCGAAGGCAATGTATCTCGAGCCTTGTGACGTGAACCGGATGAACGAGGGTTCGCCACCGAGTTGCTGGAACGCCATGGAGATGCGCCGGGCCACCTCGATGCACGGCCCTGGCCTGCGGTTCTCGGCGGAGAAGGCAAGCTCGAAGAGCCGCAACCACTGAGGAATGGCCTGCCGGCCGGTATCCAGTTGATAGAGGGCAATGGCGCCCTGGATGTTCCCCCGGGCAAGTGCCGCCAGCATCTGTGACCGGACCGTGTCCGGCATCTGCAACACGAGCTGGGAAATCCCCAGCGGCCCAGTGACAGCCTGGGCCACGTAGAGCCGTTGTACCTGTGTCGCTGGAGACGGTGTCAACGGTGCGGGGGCTGCGCTGGTGGCACCCAACAGCACGAGAAGTCCGAACAAGCGGGTGAGCATTCATCCCTCGGAGGTGGGTTCGCGGTCCCGGATTGTAGGGTGGTCAGAGGGCAAATGCCCGAGGCGTGACACCTCCTTTTCTCGGAGGGCAAGCGAGCCTCACCGCTCCCCACCCGTCCGTGCTAACTCCCCGCCGACAACCTATGTCCTCCCAGGCTTCACCTTCCTCTCCGTCGGCCGTGCCCCCGCGCGTGCAGCGCGTGGCCCTGCACGCCGTGGTCTCCGGCCTCACCCCGCTCATCCCCGTTCCCTTCCTCGACGAGTACGCGCTGCGCCGCGTGCGCGAGCAGATGGTGCGCGCCATCCTCCGCGAGCGCGCGCTGTCCGCACCGGATCGCACGGTGACGGTGCTCGCCGGCCTCTACCCCCGTCAGGGCAGCCGCCTCCAGCAGTTCGCCAGCAAGGCGGCCCTCTTCTCGCTCCGGCTCGCCTGGCGCAAGGCCTACCGGCGCCTGGCCACCGCCCTCTGGGTGAAGGACTGCGTGGACATGGCCTCGCTCTCCCTGCACCACGGCTACCTGCTGCAGCACGCGCTCGAGCGGGGCGACCTCGACGCGCTCAACCTCGCCACCGAGGACACCGCGCGCCGCGTGCACTCCGCCATCGACGCCGCCTGCAAGGAGCTGGACGCGCGCCCCGTCAACCAGGCCCTGCGCCGCCTCTTCGACGGCAGCCGGCTGCTCGTCGACGAGCTCTCCAAGGCCCTCGAGAACTGGAACGGCGCCCCCCGCACGCCCAAGCAGGACGAGGACCAGGAAGTGGCCTCGCTCGCCGAGCGGCTCGCCGCCGCCATGTGGGAGGAGCGCGGCTACTTCCAGTCGCTCGAGGCCCTCTACGTGAAGCACCTCCAGTCCCGCTGAGTGTAGCCTCCCTCCGGCCGGCGTAGACTCCCACCCGACACCACGGGTCACCCCACCTGGGAGGATACTTCATGGCCGACCTGTTCGACGCCGTCCGCCGCGGAGACATCGCCGCGGTGGAGGCCCTGCTGGAGGAGAATCCCCGGGCCATCGCCCGGGGAGACGCCCAGGGCATGACGGCGCTGATGTGGGCCGCCTGGCGGGGCGATGCACCCCTGGTCCGCCTGCTGCTGGTGCGCGGCGCGAGCGCCTCGGTGAGGGACACCCGGGGCACCACCGCGCTGATGCTGGCGGCCGAGCGGGGCCACCTCGAGGCGGCGCGCCTCCTCGTGCCCCTGACGGGAGAGGACGAGCGCGGTGAGGCGCTGCGGCACGCGGCGGGCACGGGTCGCACCGAGCTGGTGGGCTACCTGCTGGACGAGGCGGGCGCGGCGCTCGAGTACGGCGGTACGGACGGCAAGACGCCCCTCACCTGCGCCGTGCTCGCGGGTCACTCCGCGCTGGCCGAGGAGCTGCTGCGCCGGGGCGCCAACCTGGAGGCGCGCAGCTCCACCTTCCTGCCCTTCGAGGACCGGGACGACTTCGGCTGGCACCCGCTGCACTACGCGGCGGACCGGAGACACGCGCTGCTGGTGCAGCTGCTGCTCACGGCCGGGGCCCAGGTGGATCCGGAGACCACCGAGGGCACCACGCCGTTGATGCTGGCGGCCCGGCGGGGAGATGAGGACTGCATCCACCTGCTGCTGCGCGCGGGGGCGGATCCGCTCCGTCAGAACGCGCGCGCCAGCTCCGCCCTGTCCCTGGCGCGCATGCATGGCAAGCCGGGCCTGCTCCAGCTCTTCGGCTCCGTGGGCGAGGACCGGCCGCTCGCACCGGAGATGCCCTTCCCGCGGCCCCCGGGTGGCGACCGCAACTGAGTCAGTGCAGCAATCCGCCCGCGCCCCCCTCGCTCGGGCCCGAGCGCCCCTGGATGCGCGCCACCGCCTCCTTGAAGCTCGCCATGTACCGGCGCAGCCGCGCGTCCATCTCCACCGAGGGGCTGTCGTAGCGCGCCAGGCACAGCGTCACCGCCCGGCCCCTCATCGGCAGCTCGCCCGGGAGCGTCGTCTCGCGCGCATCACCGAACACCAGCCAGTCCAGCCCCCACAACGACTCCAGCAGCTTGCCGAAGTGCTCCGCCATCTCCTCGCGCAGCGGCTCGGGCAGCCCGGGCACGTCGCCGTACTCCGCGCAGTCGCGCAGGAAGCGCTCCACCACCTCGTCCTCCTCGGGACGCTCCGGCACCTCGTGCGAGAAGGAGAACGCCATCGCCCCCTCCAGCAGCCGCGTGAGCTCCTCCCCGCGCGTCACCAGCGCCAGCCGAGGAGCATCCTCCTGCCGCGCCGCCCCATCCAGGCGGAGGAACGTCTCCCCCGCCATCGTGTCGAGTCTCATCCTGATCGCCACGTTCCCCTCCGGAACCCGCTCCCTCACAGTACAGGGGCTCGCGCCCCGACGGCAGGATCATCTCATCCGCCTCCCCCACTCCCGCCCCGCGCTCCCGGGGACTCGCGCCCCTCCCTCCCCCCGGGTCACTGTCCACGCAGGGAACACCCACTGTCCTCTTTCAGGACAGTTCGCGACATGTGCCCATAAACCCTGGGATTCACTGTCCTTTCGACGGTTCCCAGCCTTCTCAGCCCCTCACAGCGCGAGATTGACTGGTGCATCAATGCTCCACTTTCGCGGACGTGACGCAACGCGTCGTCCTGGGATTTCCAACGCATGGAGTCTGGCGCGGGCCTTGCTCAGGTAAGCATGCGCCCGGGGCTCACCCGAGGCTCCCGAGCATCCCGATACGCCCGCCGCACTGCCTTCCCCCCCACGCCCTGACCGGGGCCACCCGGCAGGGACACAGGAGTTTCCATGAAGAAGCTGCACCCGCTCGTGCTGGCGCTCTGCGCTGGCGCCCTCGGTCTGGCTCCCGCCGCCCACGCCGGCGCGGCGAAGACCACCTATCCCGTGGTGTTCGCCCACGGCATGGCCGGCTTCGACAACATCCTCGGCTATGACTACTGGGGCGACGACTACGGCATGTTCGTCGGCGACACCTGCAGCCTCTTCGAGACGCCCTGCAACGAGGACATCGACGGCGGCCAGAAGACGTTCGTGGGCCAGGTGCAGCCCTTCCAGACGTCCGAGGCGCGTGGCCTGGACCTGGCCAACGACATCGAGGGCTACATGGCCAGCTCGGGCGCCACGCGCGTGAACCTCATCGGCCACTCGCAGGGCGGCCTGGACGCGCGCAAGGCGGCCAAGGTGCTCTACACCCGCAAGGGCTACACCGTGGTGTCCGTGCTCGTCAGCGTGTCCTCGCCCCACCGCGGCTCGCCCGTGGCCAAGTACATCCTGGACCTCAAGCCCGGCGTCACCAGCGTCATCGCCGCCCTGGCGGAGATCTACGGTGACATCGTCTACGGATCCGGCAACGACGGCTACGCCGCCGCCAAGCAGCTCGTCTACAACGACTACAGCGCCACCGACGGGGCGACGACCGGCGCCAGGGCCTTCAACGTCAACAACCCCATCGACTCGCGCTACGCCTCCCGCTACGTGTCCCTCATCACCGCGCAGAACGGCAGCAGCGTGAACCCCGCGCTCTACCTGGTGAGCGAGTTCTTCTACGACATCGACGGCGACGGCTACTGCGTGGACGACTGCGACAACGACGGCGCCGCGGGCAAGGGCGACGGCTACGCCAACGAGGCCGATGACGACGGCCTGGTGGGCATCAACTCGCAGCAGATGGGCTACCGGCTGAAGTACAGCGAGTCCACCTTCGGCTTCGACTCCGTCACCAACGACGCCAACGTCGCCTACCTGGGCAGCATCAACGCGCCCACCTCCGCGCAGATGACCTCCACCTCGAGCGTCATCAACCAGGACCACCTCGACGTGGTGGGCGTGGGCCCGGACACCTTCGACGAGCCGGAGTTCTACGCCGCCATCTTCGACTACATCGCAGCCTACGACTGACGCACGCCCCACCCCCCGGAGGACCCCCCCGTGCGCGCGAGGGTCTTCCGGGGGTAGCCTTGTCCCCGCCTCCGCCCCCTCCCCAGATGACGTCGCCCATGAACCGTCGCAAGGCTCCCCTGCTGCTGGCCTTCGTGTTGCTCCTCGCCGGCTCCGCCCTGCTCGTCTTCAAGCCGGGTTCCGCGGAAGGCCCGTCGCCGGAGACGGACCCGGCGCGAGCCCAGGCGGCAACGGGCCCTGACGCCCAGGCCCTCGCGGCCAGGAGCCGGGGCACACCCGCGACGAAGGGTGACGCACAGGAGGGCCCGGACGGATTCGGGCAGCCGGGTGGGGACATGGCCTCCTACCTGCGCTCGCGCTACGGCGCCCACATCCGCGACCCGCACACGCAGATGCGGATGCTCGAGCAGCTCATGCGCTACTTCCAGCAGCTCAACCCCACCGGCTGGGAGGCGGACCTGCTGGCCGTCCTGAAGCAGGCCTTCCCCGAGCTGTATGACGAGCTGGCCCAGCGGCTGCGCCAACGGCTCGACTACGAGAAGTGGATGAAGGAGCACCGCTCCGAGCTGCAGGACAAGCCGGCCGCCGAGCGCCGCGCGGCTGTCTGGGAGGAGCGCAACCAGCTCTTCGGCAAGGAGGTGGCGGAGAAGATCTGGGCCGCCGAGCTGCGCAACCAGGCCGTGGCCGACGCGCTGACCACCATCGACGCGCTGCCCGACGCCACCGTCCAGGACCGGATGGCGAAATACAAGGAGAGCCTCGCCAAGGCGTACGGCGAGGGCACGCAGGCGTACACGCAGGCGCACCAGCAGGAGCTGATGAACCACTTCCTGGACCTGGGCTCGGTGCAGAAGGACCTCGGGGCGATGCCGCCCGAGCAACGCGCGCAGAACCTGCGCTCCATCCGCAAGGAGATGGGCCTGGACGAGGAGGCGCTGAAGCGCTGGGACTCGCTCGACCAGCAGCGCGACGCCCGCTGGGAGGTGGGCTCGCAGTACATGTCCGAGCGCGAGCTGCTGGCGCAGCAGTACTCGGGCCCCGAGCTGGAGTCGAAGCTCCAGGAACTGCGCACGCGCTACTTCTCCACCGAGGCGGAGACCATCGCCCACGAGGAGGAGAGCGGCTTCTTCCGCTACACCCGCCCCCGGGTGTGGGGCCGCAACTGAGAGGGGAGACCCTCCGGGCCCGCTTTTCACCAACTGGTCTGACTGTCAGACCAGTTCGCGCGAAGTGCGCCCGGCGGGCAGGGGTGGTACGAGGCGTGGCTCAGCGCGCGGTGTAACCGCCGTCCACGACGAGCTCGGCGCCGGTGACGTAGCGCGAGGCGTCCGAGGCCAGATAGAGGATGGCCTCGGCGATGTCCTCGGGCTCGCCCATGCGGCCCAGGGGCGAGGCGGCCTCGAGCTTCTTCCAGGCCTCGTCCTCGTTGCCCACCTGCTGGACGAAGCCGTCCCACCAGTCCGCGTTCTGCCAGATGGGCGTGCGCACGCCGCCGGGGAAGACGGAGTTGACGCGGATGCCATCCGGCGCGCACTCCATGGCCACCGCCTTGCTCAGCATGCGCACCCCGCCCTTGCTGGCCGAGTACGCGCTGGTGCCCGGGCTGCCCACGAGCCCCGACACCGAGGCGACGTTGATGATGGAGCCGCCGCGCTGGCCCAGGCGCATGGTGCGCACCGCGTACTTGGTGCCCAGGAAGGTGCTGTCCAGGTTCACCGCCATCTGCTCGCGCCACTCGGCCATGCTCATCTCCGCCACCGAGCGGGAGATGGCGATGCCGGCGTTGTTCACCAGCACGTCCAGCCGGCCGTAGATGTCGAGCGTGCGCGCCATCACCATCTGCCAGGTGACCTCGTCCGTGACGTCATGCACGGAGAAGATGGCCTGGCCACCAGCGGCGCGGATCTCCTGCGCCACCAGCTCGCCCGTGGGAGCGATGTCGGTGACCACCACCCGCGCGCCCTCGCGGCCGAACAGCAGCGCCGTGGCACGACCAATACCCGATGCCGCCCCCGTCACGAGGGCCACCTTGTCCTTCAATCGAGTCATCGAGGCTGTATGACCCTCCGCCACCAGCGGGGACTGGTGTGGTTCCACCTTACCCGAGTTGCCGAGTTTTCTTGCCCTCGAAATGTTCCGCCGGGCGATTGCACCCGGGGTGGAACGCGTGGGCTACCGGCTCGGCGAGCGGGTACCCCGGCTCGGGCCGCGCCTGGCGGGGTCCTGCCTCGCGCCACCCCGCTGCGAGCTCCGCCCCTTGGTCTCGAGCACCGTGCGCGCCGCCGCGCTCCGAGGTGCCCGGCGCTCACCGAGCATCGCAGGGGTGCTCCGGGTCGTCCGGCGCGGCGTGGCGGCCTTCGTTCCCGCCTTCTTCGCCGGGGTCCGCTTCGCTCCCGCCTGCTCGGCTTGCTTCCGGCGATGGCGTGACAGCCCCACCTTCTCGCCCGTTTCCAGGTCCACCGACTCGCGCGCGATGAGCTTGTTGAAGTTGCTCCGGTGGCCGTGCGCGTGCGCCGAGTACACGAGCGCCAGGTTGCTCTCCTCGAACTTCGCGAAGAACTCCTCCCAGGAGATGGGCTCCAGCGTGCCCCGCCCCCCGTAGCCCGGGAAGTCGATCCGCAGGATGCCCGCATGGTCCTCGCTTCCCGTCCCCGTCACCATCGATGGCCGTCCACAGCGCGCCTCCGCCCATTCGCGGATCTCGTCATGGTCGATCGTCACATGTGAGCTCTTCGTCGGCACGATGCACCCCCTGTGCAGGACCGCCACGCCTGTCAGCGGCCTCTACCAGCAAGGGTGCACCTCGCCACCGCCGGTAACCACCTCCGGTCACCGCGAGGAGCCCCCTTTTTCCACCACGTCCGGGACGTTGCCTCGCAGCCCGAGCGGAGGCCCGGGCGTTCCCTCTCGGCCCCCTGACTCCGACTCGACGGGGGCCACATCGAAAGGGTCATCCAGAAGATGTGGCTCCGAAGCAGGCTCCCTCAGGATGTTCCTGGGCGCAGCTTCAACTCCGCGTGCCCGTAGAGCGTGTAGACGAGCCCCAGCGGGTTGTACTTTCCCAGGAGCGCGCGGCGCGCGACGAGGAGCGCCTCGCCGGCCGGACGCTGGCCGAGGAACGCCTTGAAGAACCGCAGGGCCACCTCGGCGGCGAGCGCCTCCCAGATGGTCACCTCCGTCCCGATGACCCCTCCGGCTCCGCGCGCCATCAGGTTGAGGATGAGCTGCGCCGGCTGCGTCGCGTCGAAGGCGGCCGTGCCACATCCGTTCAGGAAGACGAGCGGCCTGTGCGGCCACTCCGGTCCCACCACCTGGGAAGCGGTGATCCACCCCAGCTTCCCCTGGGGACCGAGCTCCAGATGGGGCTCCTTCGGCGCGCGTGCGTCGTCCCCCGGCTGCCCCTGGGCGCGCGCGTGGCAGTAGAGGTAGACGATGTCCGGTGGGGGCTCCACCTTGAGGGTCTTCAACAGGCTGTCGCGGTCCGCCGCGCGCGCGATGACCGCGGGCAGAGGCGTGGCGCGAAGGGCCACCTCGAGCTCCTCGGCGTGGGTGCTCGCCAGGAGGAGGCCCCCGTGCTGCCCCAGGACGAGCTGGACGGGCCGAGAGCAGGCAACCGCGGAGGCCGGCTCGGGTGGAATCTCCTCCAACCCCCGCACCTGCTCGGGCGGCACCTCCACGATGTGCCGGAAGCCCCAGAAGTGGCGCGGGCAGACCACGGTGTCTTCCGAATAGCCCTCGGCCACGCGGCTCGGGTGGAGCGGGCACGACGGGTGCTCCCCGCACTCCCGGGCCCCGGGCGCGCCATCGGCCCCCGGGAGCGCGGCCAGGCAGGTGGCATGCGCATCACCCTGGTTGTCGGCGTCGTAGTACCGGTCGTAGACGAGCGCCCAGGGGATGACATTCTCCAGGTGCACGTGCGCCGCGTGGATGACCTGGAAGTCGGCCTCGAGCGCCGAGCCCACCCGCGCGCGCGCCTTGTTCGTGGGGACGAGTTGCGTGAAGAGGTCCCAACCGTGCCGGGCCAGCTCCCGCATCACCGTGTCGAAGTGCGCGGGGTCTCCCTGGTTGGGCCGCTCCTGATGAATGAAGCGGTAGTTGCCGGCCGCGTCCGTCGAGGCGGAGGTGAGCGCGTCGCGCAACCGGCGCACCACGTCCGCCAGGTTGCCGCCGACCCGCACCTCGAAGAGGTCCTGGCCCTTGACGGTGACCACCTCCTGGCCGGCGCTCTGGTTGACGGTGAAGCTCAGCGCGCGGGGCGGTAGCGCCGGCAGCGACCACAGCGCTCCGCCCGCGCCGTACTCCAGCCGCGTCAGGTAACCGACGTCCCCCGCCTGGAGCACCTGCGCCACGTCGACATCGAGCGCGCACGCCAGCCGCCGGGCGCGCTCGTTCCTGTCCGGCTCCTCCTCGCCCGGCCGCCGCACGAGCGCCGCGAGCCGGAACGACTGCACGAGGTTGCCCTTCTGGTAGAGGCACAGGCGCAGCCGCGCCACGCCCTCGATGCGCGTGTCCGCGCGCGGAGTGAGGGCGAAGAAGACGGCGTCACTCGCGCCCGTCCTCGGCAACCACAGCTCCTGGACCGGGTCTCCCAGGACATCGAAGTCCATCCCGGTCACCCCCACCTCCAAGAACAGGCCCTCGGCGCCCACCGTCCAGTGCAGCGCCTCCTCCAGCAGCGCGCTCGTGCCGATGTTCCGGACGAGCTCGTCGCGCGGGCCGAGCTGCACGCCCAGGTGGACCACCTCCCCCGGTGTCAGCCGCGTGGGGCCCGGAGCGAGGAGCCGTGGCCGGCCATCGGCGCCCTCCTCGTGGAGGAGAGCGTTGACGTGCCGCGGTGACTCGGGACTCGTTTCGGGCCCCAGGAAGCTCTCCAGGCTCCAACTCCCGGGCGTGGAAAGCCTGGGCACCTTGAGACGGCCACGAAGGGACGCCAGCTCCTGGGACAGCGGAAGCACCCCCTCGCGCTCGTGCTGGTCGAACACCCACCCGTCCAGCTGGCCCTTCATGCGTTCGAGCATCCTGCGCAGCCCGGGCAGGGCTCGGGGCTCGATGCGGTTGCGCGCCTCCAGCTCCCGAACGAGATCCTCCGCCACCTCGGGCCTGGTCAACGACTCCGCGATGGAGGAGACCCGGAGCAGTTCCTCCCGCCCCGCTCCCACGAAGAGGGACAGGCCAGGCTCCTGCCGGATGGCGTCGAGCGGCATGTCGTGGACGAGCCCCTCGTAGAGCCGCTGGCGCCAGTCGCCCGAGGCTCTCAGCGCGAGCAGCACCGCCGGCCCCCCACGCTCCACCAGGGCCTGGGCGAGGCGGCGGAGCAGCACGCCGGGCCAGCTGTCGTCCTCGATGACCACCAGCCGCGTCTGCCACGAGTCGGTGAGCCGCAGCAGCCAGCCCAGCGTCCCGGGCTCGTCGGGCGAGGCCGTGCTCAAGACGCTCGTCAGTTCCCTCGCGATGCGAGGCTGCCCCTGGAAGTGCAGCACCTCCGCGGTGCGCCAGCCCGAGTCCTCGCGGAAGCTGGCGAGCGACTCCGGTGTCTCGCACCGCCCCACCTCCACGGCCCGCTCCCATCCGGTGGTCGCGCGGAACACCTGGGACACCAGCTCTCGGACGATGCCGGGACGCTGGGTCCGGGGCGCGCGTCTGGGGCCTCCACCAACCTCGACGATTCGCAGCGGCAGCGTGAGCGGGATGCGCTCGGCCCGGGGACGCACCGGCGAGGCCCGGACGACCTGGACGTCCGGCATCCACTCCCGTAGCGGGGTCTCCCAGTCGATGGAGGCCAGGCGCGCATCCTGGATGTCGAGGACCACCCGCGGCAGGAACCGCGACGTCCCCGTCTCGTCCAAGAGGCGCGCCTCGGAATCTGCGGCCACGAGCGACTCGAGCGCCTCGTCGAGCCCGAGCGCCAGGGAGAGCTCGAGGGCCGAGGGGAGCCCCCTGCCCCAGAGTGCGGCGGTCCGTGGCTCGAAGCCGTACTCCCGGAGCTCGCGCCCCACCCGAACCCGGGCCACGAACCCACCGTCCTCGCGTGGCCGGAAGACGATGCGCAGGTCGCTACGGTGGTACCGGGTGGCGCCCATGGCTTCACTTCACCGGAGTCTGTCCCCCAGGCAGCGGAGGCGGCACGGGAGCAGGAGCAGGCGCGGGCGCGGGGGCAGGCGCAGGCTCCTGGGCGGGCGCTGCCGCCTGACCCGAGGTGAGCGCCGCCGTGGGCGTGGCCTTGAGGATGCGCTCGAGCAGTCCGCCGAGCCCGGCGAAGTAGGAGACCTGGTGGAAGCCGAAGCCCCACAGCAGGGCGAGGAGCCGGTCATTCATACCGCCCCACGTCGGATTGTCCTGCCAGAGCAACTTGAGGCCCGCGACGGAGGCCACCCCCAACATGATGACCAGGATGACTCCGTCCGCGAAGCGGAGCCACTTCTCCAGCATGGCCAGACCCTCGGCCGGGGCGCGTCCCTCGAGCCGCGGCAGGCGCAGCGCCACGTTGTCCACCAGCCACTCGGGAATCGGGCTCGGGCCTTGAGGCGGCTGCGCCTGGGCCGGTGCCGACGTCGAGGTCTGGGTGCCTCCCATCCGCATGCCCGTGGACGGGACGTTCGCGGACGCGAAGTCCTTCCGGGCCTCGCCCAGCACGCGCAGGGACTCGGAGAGCTTCCGCTCCCCGAGCAGCCGCAGGCAGCTCTCGGCGCCCGTCCGTGCGCGCTCCACCCGCTCCTTCTGCTGCGTCTGCCCCTCGCCCAGGGCCTGGAGCTGCTTGCCCGCCGCGTCGTACAGCGCCCGCCCCACCGTGCGCAGGTAGAAGGACAGGCCGTTCTCGTAGGCCGTCACCGCCGCCTCCGCCGAGGGCGCCAGCAACTGCCGCAGCGGCGCCAGGAAGACCTCCACCTGCGCCTTGAGCTCGCTCCACTCGGGCGCGGTGAGGAAGGTCGGAGCCGGCCCCGCCAGCGACGCGCTCAGCTCGTCCGCCAGGAGCGAGGCCAGGGCCGCTCGCGCCTCGTCGAACGCCGCGAAGGCCGCGCGCAGGTCCTTCGTCACCTGGGCGCTCGCCTGCTCCAGCAACGGCTTCACCCGCTGCTCCAGCTTCTTGGTCGTGGCGGCGAAGGGGTCCCTCGTCGCCATCGTCGCGCTCAGCTCCTTGTTGAAGGACTCGAGCCGCTCGGTGAGGTGCTGGCGCATCGCCGCCTCCATCTCCCCGGGGAGGTTCGACAGCGTGGCCTCGGCGGTCTCCAGCTGGGCCCCGGTGGTGCCCGGGTGGCGCAGCAGCCGCTCCACGTCCGCGAGCTTCGCCAGGGGCCCGCTCCGCAGGCTCTCCGGGTGCATCTCGTCGACGGAGCGCCGCAGCCGCAGCCAGTCACGGGCACAGGACACCTTGCGCTCGAGCAGCTCCACCTGCTCGGCGGTGATGTTCACCGTGAAGGCCGAGAGCCCCTGGGAGGCCAGGGTGACGAGCTGCTGGAGGGCCTGGGCCAGCTCGCGACCCTGGGCATCGGCGGACGCCTTCATCGCCTCCAGGGCCTGGGCCAGACCCAGCACCCGGTGCTGGAGCACCAGCCGCGGGCGCTCCTTCGTCAGGTACACGCGGACGAAGAAGGACACGATGACGCCGAACGCGATGAGCGCGAGCGCGACCCAGAAGGGCTCGCGCAGGTAGAGCGTGAAGGTCTTCTCCACGGGCGGCGCATCCGCCGAGGCGATGCGCAGGGTGCCCTCGTACTGGCCCGCCCCGCGCAGCTCGGAGAGCATGAGCCGCAGCGGCTTCGTCTGCCTCCGGTCGAGCAGCAGCGAGGGCGCATCGCCGTGCGTGTCCCCGGCGCCCGCGAGCTCCACCCGGGCCGAGGTCTGGAACACGACGGGAGCCGAGCCGCTCTTGAGGGTCAGCTTCGCGAGCGTCGGGGGGTAGAGCTTGACGGGCCGGCCGTCCTTCTCGCGCAGGACGAGGTCGACCACGGCCGAGCTCCGGTACTCGCGGACATCGGCGTCACCGCGCGCCACCACCTCGTCGAGCTCGACGTTGAGCGCCGGGCGCGGGCGGGTCACCACTATCTGCGTGGTGGCATGAGGGGCTCCGCCGTAGACGAGCGAGAGCGTGGCCGTGTAGGTGCCCGGAGTGACGATGTCCGTCACGAGCCGGACGGCCTGGGACTTCATCGGCGCGAGGGAGAACTCGTCGAGCTCCTTGCTCCCATCCGCCGTCATGACCTGCACGGGGTAGGCCGTCACCCCCGACTCGTCCTTGAAGTCGGAGACGAGCAGCTGGGCCTTGTCGACCTGGACGTTGCCCGTCTCGTCGATGAACAGCTTGTGGTCGAGCTGAGCGGAGTCGAGCTGCAACCGGAGCGGCTGCTCGTCGAGCCCGCGGAAGACGAGAGACCCGCCCTTGCCCGCCCCCTGCGCCCAGGTCTCCACCGAGAACAGCAGCACCACTGCGGCGAAGAAGACTCCGAGACCTCGCGGCGCGCGCACCTTTGAACCTTCACCCATTTGCAGCTCCACCCGCTGGACAACCCGTACTGGACGGCACGTCGATTCACCGTCAGTGTCCCGTGCCTGACGCGTCCCGGCAAGGCATGGCCTAGGTAGGAGGGAGCCGGGCCAGGTAGCGAGCGAGGTCCTCCGGCGTATTGACGCTCACCACGGAGCGTGCGCCCGCGTCCACGACTCGCAGTGCGGCCTCGGGGAGCAGCCTCGCCCGGCAGCGGGAGAGCAGGTTGCGCAGGGAGGGTTCCTCCGCGCGCAGGGCCTCGCCCCACGGGCCCGCCAGCTCGCGCCGGTACACCGCCAGCAACGGCTCCACCCGGCCCTCCACCGTGAAGCACACCGCGTCCACCTCGGGGCCCCGCTCGCCCAGCAGCACCCGCACCGCGGCCTCCGCCACGAAGGGCATGTCGCACGCCACCGCCAGCACCCACTCCGTCCTCGCGCCCACCAGCGCCGCGTGCACCCCCCCCGGCGCGCCCCGCCCTCGCACCACGTCCTCCACCGTCCGCACCCCGAAGCGCGCGTAGGGCCCCGGGTCGTTCGCCACCAGCAGCACGCCCTCGAACAGCCGCCCCAGGTCCAACAGCCTCGCCAGCACCGGCCGTCCCTCCACCTCCAGCAGGCCCTTGGCCACCCCGCCCAACCGCTCGCCCCGTCCACCAGCGATCACCGCCAGCGTCACGTCCGCGTACTCCGCCCCGCTTCGTTCCCTATCGCTCACGCCATGACTCCCCGGCCCCGGGTCTCCCCGTGCGCCACCCGCCGGAGAAGGCTACCTTCTGCCCCGACTCCCGACGACCCATGTCCCTCACTCCCCTCCCCACCGCCCGGAAGGCCGCCCTCGACGCGCTCCGCCCCGCGCCCCCCGAGCCCGTGCCCCTCCTGGAGGCCCTCGGCCGCTTCCTCGCCCGGGACGTCGTCGCCTCGCGCTCGCTCCCCGGCTGCCCCGTCTCCGCCATGGATGGCTACGCCGTCCGCGCCGAGGAGACCTCCGGCGCCAACCGCGACCGTCCCGCGCGCCTGCGCGTCGTCGACGCCATCTACGCCGGCCACCTGCCCTCGCGCCCCGTGCGGCCCGGCGAGGCCTCGCGCATCTTCACCGGCGCCCCGCTCCCCGAGGGCGCCAATGCCGTCGTCCGACAGGAGGCCACCGTCGTGTCGGGTGAGGGCCTCGTCGACATCTGCGTCGCCGTCCCGCCCGGCAAGGACATCCGCCCCGTGGGGGAGGACCTCCTCGCCGGCACGCCCCTGCTGCGCGCCGGACAGCGCCTCGAGGCCTCCGTGCTCGGTCTGCTCGCCTCGCTGGGTGACACGCACGTCCTCGTGCGCCCGCCGCCGCGCGTCGCCGTGCTCGCCACCGGGGACGAGCTCGTTCCGCCTGGCTCACCCGCCCTTCCCCACCAGGTGTACGAGAGCAACCTCGTCCTCGTCGGTGCCATGGCCCGTGAGGCCGGGGCCCGCGTCGTCGCCCTCGAGCGCGCCCGGGATGAGGACCAGGAGCTGCGCGCGGCCCTGGAGCGGCTGGCCGGCGGCGCCGACGTGCTCGTCACCACCGGGGGCGCCTCGGTGGGAGACAAGGACCGGGTGAAGCGCGTGCTCGCCGGGCTGGGCGCCACCTTCCTGGTGGATGGCGTGGCCATGAAACCCGGCAAGCCCGTGGCCGTGGCGAGGCTCGGCACCACCGCCGTCGTCGTGCTCCCCGGCACGCCCGGCGCCGCCACCGTGGCCTTCGATCAGCTCGCCCGGCCCCTGCTGCTGCGACACCAGGGCGTCACCGAGGAGCGCCAGCGCCTGCGCGTCCGTCTCGACGAGGGGCGCGACAAGCAGGCCGGGCTCACCTACCTCATCAGCGCCAGCCTGGAGTTCCGCGAGGACGGACAGGTGTGGACGCGGCTGCGCCAGCAGGGCGGTGGGCACATGCTCCAGAACATCGGCGCCGAGGGCTACGCCGTCCTGCCTCCGGGCCGCGCCGACTTCGCCTCGGGCGACACGGTGGACTTCGAGCGCTTCGACCACCCGCGCCACCTCCCCGTGGAGCCGTGATGCATCCGCCCGCGCTCGCCATCGTCGGCTGGTCCGGCTCGGGGAAGACGACGCTCCTCGCGAGGCTGGTGCCCGAGCTGCGTCAACGGGGCCTGCGCGTGGGCGTGGTGAAACACTCGTCCCACCCGCACCCGCTCCACCCCGAGGGCAGTGACACCGAGCGCCACGCCGCCTCCGGAGCCGCGTTCGTCGCCTTCGCCACCCCCGCGGGAGTGCAGCTCACCCTCCCCGAGCCCGCCGAGCCCGTGCTGTCCCTGCTGGCCCGCTTCGCCGACCTGGTGGACCTGGTGCTGGTGGAGGGGTGGAAGCAGGGGCCGCTGCCCAAGCTCGAGGTGTGGCGCGAGGGGCTCGGACCGCTGCTGGCGGCGGAGCGACAGGACGTGCTCGCCGTGGTGGGCGATGCCCCCGTGCCGGAGGGGACGCGACGATTCTCCCCGGAAGCGGTGCGAGACATCGCGGCCTTCATCCAGCAGTGCCTCCGAGACGGGAGCCTGCGAGCAACGAATTGAACCCGTGCCCACCTCCCCTCTCCCTCCGGGAGAGGGACGGGGTGAGGGTCCCAGGGCCTGTGCAATGACCGAGGACAAACGCCGCTCCCCGCTCCCCGCCGGAGTCACCCGGCGTCCCGTACTGCGCCACACTCCGGACACCCCACTCGCGCCCGCCGAGCCGGACACCGTGGCCATCGAGGAGCCGCTGGACATCCGCATCAGCGGAGACACCGTGGCCGTCACCATGCGCACCCCGGGCGCGGACAGGTTCCTCGTGGCGGGCTTCCTCTTCGCCGAGGGCCTCATCCACTCCGCCGAGGATCTCGGGGGCCTCGCCCACTGCGGCAGGCCCGGCGAGGAAGGCTACGGCAACATCGTCGAGGTGACGCCGGCGCCCGGACTGGTCATCGACCTGGAGAAGGTGGGCACCTCCAGGCGCGGCACGCTCACCACCTCGGCGTGTGGCGTGTGCGGCCGGCGCAGCGTGGATGACTTGATGGCCGCGTGCAGCCCCGTGCCTCCGGGTCCGGAGATTCCCGCCTCGGTGCTCGCCCGCGCCACCGAGCACCTGCGCACCGTTCAGCCCAACTTCGCCCGCACCGGCGGAGTCCATGCCGCGGCGGCGCTCGATGTGGAGGGGAATGTGCTCGCGGCCTTCGAGGACGTGGGCCGCCACAACGCCGTGGACAAGGTCGTGGGGGCGATGGTGCTCGAGCACGGGCTGCGCTCCGCGCGGGCCTCGCGGCCTTCCGAGGCCCGGCCCATCGTGCTCGTGGTCAGCGGCCGCGTCAGCTTCGAGATCGTCCAGAAGGCCGCCATGGCCCGGTGCCCCGTGGTGGCCAGCGTCTCCGCGGCCAGTTCGCTCGCCATCGACCTGGCGGAGCGGGCGGGTATCACGCTGGCCACCTTCGTCCGGGAGGGGCGCTTCAATGTGTACAGTCATCCCGAGCGCATCCGCGCGGAGTGAGTTTGACGGAGAAGGACGCTAGCGACCTTGCCCAGACCTGGGCCGCTCAGGCGAGCTCGGAGACCGAGGTCTTCGCGGACTGATTCACGGCGTAACGCATCTTGCTGTCCCCTCCCCGGTAGATGACGCGAGGGTCGGAAGGCAGCGTCGCGTCACCGGCGAATCCGGCCAGCGAGTCATGAACATGGTCATCGAAGAATCCGATGATCATCTCGTCGCGCAACCCTTTGCCGTGGTCGAACTCGTCCTCGAAAGCCTCGAGCAGCGCCCGGTAATGCGGGCGAAGCTTCCTGACCTTGGACAGGAGCTTGAGCATGCAAGCATCCGCCATGAGCTGGTCATCGTAGAGGCTCAGATTCTTCGCCAACGATCCATCCGAGCTCGGGATGGTGTCGTGGATGGATTTGACCACGAGATACTCGTCCTTCTTCTGCTCCGCGAGCTTGAGGAACTCCGCCATGCTGTCGGCCTGGCTTTTGAGAAGCATCGCCGGACCCATGCCGGGACCCATGAACATTCCCGCCGCTGCCCGTTGCTTCATCTCCTCGTTCTTCAGCGCCTCCATTCGGGCAGCCTGTTTCTTCTTCTCCGCGGCCCAGCGTGGTTCGGAAGCGTGTAGACGGCTCTCGTCTTGCGTGGGGCGCCCAGCCAGACGCGCCTTCAGGTCACGAGCGATCTTGTAGAACCGCCATCGATAGTAGAGCTTCATGTGGGCCAGGACCTTGCGCCCCAACCCAGCATCGCTCGCGCAGTCCACCGCCTTCATGTAGTGATTGAAACGAGCCAGGAGCGTCCCGAAGCGCTTCGAGCCGCCCGCGTCCAGCCCGAAGTCTTTCAGTTGTTGCTCCGTGCTGAATCTCTGGATCAGGGGGACTCCCGCCATGCTGGCCGTGTCATGCATCATCCGCAGCGGGATGAGGCTCAGCATCGAGCTTCGCGCTCCTTCACCCTGACGGTAGCCTCCGCCCACATCCGAGTGGACTCCGGGAAGGACGATCTCGAAGCAGTTGTCCGGGTAGAAGAATCCATCCAGGACACTGTCGAGCGGGAAGGAGTTGCGGATCTCATGAGCAGCCACCAGGTGGACACACTGCTCCACGATCGGGTGGATGCGCAGGTCCTTCGCCCAGGCCTCATGGCCATGGCGCGAACCCGATGCGGGATCCGCCCCTGGCTCCTCGCCTCCCGCGATGCGCCAGGGCGAATTCGGATGGGTGAGATCGTAACGAAGCCCCATCGCGGTCCGCGCACTGAGTGCACCGATTGCCCCACCATTGTTCGCGCTCATCGCCATGCCGACCGAGGCCACGGTGTCGAACAGCCCCATGAAGTACACGCTGATGGGCTGGCCTCCCGGCATGAAGTGATAGATCCAGTCCTTCTTCTTGCAGCGCGCGGCGATCCGCAGGGCGAAAGCGCGTGCCAACGTGGCCCCGCGCGAGAAGCCGAACAGCGCCACATGAACGCGAACCTTGCTGTCCGCCTTCTTGACGTGCGTCTCCAGCCGTTTCATCGCCCACTGCAGACGCGCCTCGCCCCGTCCGCCGAAGCCGGGACCGATGATCCCCCCACCGGGGTCACCGATCTCCTTGAAGAGCGTGCCAATGCCGGGGATGTAGATACGGAATATTCCGTTCGACGGGTCTTCTCGTTGATGAGCCAGGTACAACCGCGCCACGTTGCTGTGCTCGTTGTTTCCCTGATCTGCGTCCAGGTTGTTGCCGGTACCGTCAAAGAAGAAGGTGAGCCAGAGATCCTGCGGGCCCGTGGAGCGCGTGGCGTTGGAGGGGACACTGGCTCTCTCACCCGAAACGATGGGCACAGGCGCGGTCCCTTGGGTCGTCACGTCCGCGAGCTCCGCCGAGCGGCGCAGCGCGTCCTGAGACTGCTTCAGGGCTGGGTGCTTCCGAGCCACCAGCTTTTTAGTAGCCATCCTGGCACCTCGCCGTCTGCTCATCCGCCACGGTGTTCCCCGAGGCCTTGCGCCTACCATCATCCACGTTTCGCAGTTGAAGCTTCACCTCTGGGTACTCCTCTGTGATTTCGCCCTCGATACGTCCGTCGGGAAAGAAATGCACCGCGAGGTATTCGGGTGAGGCCGGCACGGGGCCCGTGATCAGCACCTCCTTCTCGCACCAGCGCCGCCGATCCCGCGTCCACCTGACCTTCACTTGCAGTGGCAGCTTGCTGTTCGGCGAGAAGCCTACACAGCACACGCTTCCTCCGCCGCCGGAAGTCGGGGAGCTGACATAGATGTTTCCCCCGCCCTGTCCGTTCACAGAGAAGCTGTCGATGTACAAATCCGTGTAGTTGAAGCCGATGAGCGTCAACGAGACCCTCTTGTCCAGTCGAGGTGTTTCGTTGGTCTGCTCAGGCGCTCCGCCCGGCTTCGCTCCGGCGTTGGGTTCCTTGGGTTGCTTACAGCCGGGCAGAACCAGCAGCAGCCCTCCCACCAGCAACCCCAAATGCGCCGCGCGCGGTACCCACCGGGCTTGCTGACAGCCCGCGAACTCGCTCCTCATGAACCCTCCCTTGCGCTCGCGCATCCCCTGTCCACGGCTTTTCACTAGCACTCGGGCTCTGGATGGCGTGTGAACCCGTTCACAGGGATGGGTAGACCCTCACCCCAGCCCTCTCCCAGAGGGAGAGGGGGCATACACGGAGTCAACCCGGGGGACTCTTTACCCTCACCCCGTCCCTCTCCCGAAGGGAGAGGGTGGGTGGTTACGCGGCCTTCTCCATCGGCACCCGGCGGCCCGTTCTCTTCACGATGACCTTCACTCCGTTCTTCGGACTCGTCATCGCCCCGGAGTTCCCCGCCTCGATCCGCTGCCCCGGTACCAGCTCGAACGAGAACATCCTCAGCAGGTACGACAGCACCACCTTCGCCTCGAACAGCGCCAGCTCCTTACCGATGCACGTGCGGTACCCGCCTCCGAACTCCACCATCGCGTATGGCTGCTTGTGCTCCTCTCGCGGCGCCGCGAACCGGTCCGGATCGTACCGCTCCGGCTCGTTGAACACGTCCGGCAGATGGTGCGACACCCTCGGCAGGTACATCACCATCCAGCCCTTGGGCACCGTGTAGCCCCCCAGCTCGAACTCCTCCAGCACCCCGCGCCGAGCCAAAGACACCGGCGGGTAGAGCCGGTTGGCCTCGCGGATGGCCCGCTCCAGCACCGGCAGACTCTTCATCGCCTCCGCCGTGATGGGACCGTCTCCCAGCACCGCATCCTGCTCGGCCAGCACCCGCTTCAGGTACTCCGGATGCTGATGCAGCGTCGCCACCGTCCACGACAGCGACAGCTTCGTCGTGTCATGCCCGGCGAACATCAGCATCAGCACCTGCGCCATCACGTCCTTGTCATCCAGCCCCGCCTCCAGCAGCCGGCTGATGATGTCCTCGCGCGGGCGGGCACGCCGGTCGGCGATCCAGCTCGCGGACAGCCGCCCCAGCTGGTCGCGGTAGCGCTGCATGTACGGCAGCCCCGCCGCCTGCAACGCCAGCCCCACCGGGCGGAACATCTTCTTGTAGATGTCCCGGAAGCGCGGGTAGTCCTCCCCCACCTGCACGCCGAGCAGGAACGCGCAGGCCACCCGGAACGTCAGCTCGCTCACCTCGCCGACGAAGTCGAACGGCTGGCCTTCCTTCCACGTCTCGGTCTGCGAGCGCACCAGCTCCACCATGGTGTCGGAGAACGCCGCGATGTTCTGGTGCCGGAACGAGGACATCATCGGCGTGCGCCGGCGCCGGTGCTCCTCGCCATCCTGCAGGGCCAGCGCCGTGGGGCCCATGACGCGCGAGCCCTCCGCGCCGTAGGCCGCGCCCCACGACAGGTGCGGCGTCTCGCGCTCCAGCACGAAGCGGTTGGCCTCGGGCCCGAGCAACACCGCGAACGTGTTGAACGTGTCCCGCACCGCGAAGATACGGCCGTGCTGGCGATAGCCCTCCAGGAAGAAGGCGAACGAGTCGACGCCAATCCCGTGGATGTAGGGGAAGTGGCCGATGACGGGCAGTTGTCTGCCCATGAGGGGAGGAAGCGGCATGGTCTCCCCGAGGCTACGAAGGGCGGGCCCTCCAGGTCCAGCCGCCCCCCGTGAATCCCTCCGCCCGGGGGCCCTCAGCCGCGCGAGAAGGCGTCGCTGACGATCTGCCGCGCCTCGTCCACGATGGCCTCCAGGTGCTTCGCGTCGCGGAAGCTCTCCGCGTAGATTTTGTAGACGTCCTCGGTCCCCGAGGGCCGCGCGGCGAACCAGCCATTCTCCGCCACCACCTTGAGCCCGCCGATCTCCGCGTTGTTGCCGGGGGCGCGCGTGAGGCGCTGGGTGATGGGCTCGCCCGCGAGCGTGGTGGCGCGCACCGCCTCGGGCGACAGCTTCTTGAGCGCCGACTTCTGCGCCGGGGTCGCCGCCTGGTCGATGCGCGTGTACAGCGGCGCGCCGAACTGCTTCGCCAGCTCCTGGTAGTGCACGCCCGGGTCCTTCCCCGTGACCGCCAGGATTTCGACCGCGAGCAGGTCGAGGATGATGCCGTCCTTGTCGGTGGACCAGACGGTGCCATCGCGGCGCAGGAACGAGGCGCCCGCGCTCTCCTCGCCGCCGAAGCCGAGCGAGCCATCCAGCAGCCCGTCCACGAACCACTTGAAGCCCACGGGCACCTCGACCACGCGCCGGCCGATCGCCTTCGCCACGCGGTCGATCATGCTGCTGCTCACCAGCGTCTTGCCCACGCCGATGCCGGGCTTCCAGCCGGGGCGGTTCTGGTAGAGGTAGTGGATGGCGACGGACAGGTAGTGGTTGGGGTTCATCAGCCCCACGCTGCGGGTGACGATGCCGTGCCGGTCCGAGTCCGTGTCGTTGCCGAAGGCGATGTCGTAGCGGTCCTTGAGCTCGACCAGGCCGGCCATGGCGTAGGGCGACGAGCAGTCCATGCGAATCTTGCCGTCGTGGTCCACGCGCATGAAGCGGAAGGTCGGGTCCACCGTCTTGTTCACCACCTGGATGGACAGGCCGTAGCGCGCGGCGATGGGCTCCCAGTAGGCGATGTTCGAGCCGCCCAGCGGGTCGGCGCCGATGGACAGCTTCGCCCCGCGCACGGCCTCCAGGTCCACCACGTTGCCGAGGTCCTCGACGTACGGGGTGATGAAGTCATGGGTCTTCACGTGAGAGGCGGTGCGAGCCTTCTCGTAGGGCATGCGCTGGACACCCGCGTTGCCCGCGCCGAGCAGCTCGTTGGCGCGCTTCTCTATCCACGCCGTGATGCCGGTGTCGGCGGGGCCGCCGTTGGGCGGGTTGTACTTGATGCCACCGTCCTCGGGCGGGTTGTGCGAGGGGGTGATGACGATGCCATCGGCCAGCCCCTGCTTGCGCCCGCGGTTGTAGATGAGGATGGCGTGCGAGATGACGGGGGTGGGCGTGGCCTGGTCGGTGAAGCGCACCTGCACGCCGTTGGCGGCGAGCACCTCGAGCGCCGAGCGCTGGGCCGGCTCGGACAGCGCATGGGTGTCCATGCCGAGGAAGAGCGGGCCGTCGATGCCTTCCTTCTTGCGGTACTCGCAGGTGGCCTGCGTCACCGCGAGGATGTGCGCCTCGTTGAAGCTGCGGCGGGCGGCGGAGCCCCGGTGGCCGGAGGTACCGAAGGCCACGCGCTGCTCGGGTTCGCGCACGTCCGGGCGCTCCGAGTAGTACTGCGAGCGCAGCGTGTCGGGGTTGATGAGGATGGACTCGGGAGGGGGCTTGCCAGCAAGAGGATGGGGCACGCGGCGAATCTACCGCCGCGCGCCCCCGGGTGAGTGCTCCCGTTTTCGAGGATGTGTCGCCTCGTTTACGCCCCTCGGGTCCTACTGCTGGGGCACGACATCATCGGACGGGAACTTGTCGCCCCCGAGCTCCTGGTCCTGCTTGAAACGGGAGTCATCCTCCTCGTAGCCGGAGCCGCCGGTGCCGTCCGTGGTGCCGGTGCTCTTGCTCTTGTCCTTGGACTTCTTGCCCTGGGTGGTCTTGTCCGGGGTCGTCGTGGTGGTGCCGGTGTCCGTCGTGCCGGAGCCACCCGCGCCGCTGTCCGGGACGAGCACACCCTCATTGCCGCTGTCCTGGGGGATGTCGCCATCCAGGCCCGTGTCGCCGGTGCCACCGGTGCCCTGGTTCTCCGGGTTCAGGGTGCCCGACCCTCCGAGGTTGTCATCGGGAGAGATGCCCGAGCCACCCAGGTCGTCCCCAGTCGTGTCCGGGGAACCGATATCGGAGTCCATGTCACCGGCGCCACCGGTGCCCCCCGGGTTGGTGCTGCCGGGCGTGGTGCCCCCCTGATTGGTGGTGCCACTCTCGTCGGTGGTGGTGCCCATCGTCGACTCGGTGGGCTCGGCGCGCTCGGCCGACTTGTCCGACTTGCACGCGGTGCCGAAGGCCATCGCGCCCGCGATGAGACCAGCCAGAATCAGTTTCGTCCGGGTCATGAGTGTGTCTCCCTGTTTCGAGTGATAAGGACCTCGACTGCTCCAAGGTCTGTCGTTGCTGGCCGGGAACGTGGTCAGCAGGGTCCCACTCGGCAGGGAGCGCCCCCCTGGCTGGCGGCTCTTCGAGGTGGCCCCGCGAGGGCGGTTGTCCGTCAACGGGTGTCGCTTCGGCGTCAAACCATCCCCACGGGCCCGCCGTCAGCCTCGTCCCGATGACCCGATCATTCCCTCGCAACTCTCCTGTTCTTCTGCTATTCCGTGTATTTGAATTTTTCCCAGGAACATGCTTCCGCCGCCCCCCGCCGCCATCACCGTGGATGACTCGCTATGGCCCCTGGTCGTCATCCGGTCGGTGGGCACGTCCCGGCTGGCGGACTTCGAGGCGCACCTGGAGAAGCGGGTGAAGTGCCTCGAGCGAGGGCCCCACTTGCTGCTCGTGGATGGGATGCACAGTGGAATGCTGCCGCTGCCGCACCGCGAGCGGCAGCTGGAGTGGATGGCCCGGTACGAGGAGCTGCGGCGCGAGAGGATGATTGGAGCGGTCCACGCGCTCGACTCGGCCCTCACGCGGCTGACGCTCAGCATCGTGATGCACCAGAGTCGGCCGAGCTACCCGTACATCGTCTTCAACCGCCTGGACCATGCGGCGGCGTGGGCGGCGTGCAAGCTGGAGGACCTGGGCCATCCGGAGGTCGCCAGGCGCGTCCAGCATCGCTTCGGGGTGACCCGCCAGCAGGCCGAGGCGGGTTGAGTCCCTGAACATGAGAAGAACTCCCCTTGCGTTGCTGCGAGTCATCGTGGCCCTGAGCCTCGTCCTCCCCACCTCATGCGTCACATCCCGAAAGGAAGTGTCCGACGGCGTACGCTCGCGAATGGCCCCCCAGGGAGTGAAGGTGAGCAAGCTGCCCGGAGGCCAGCTGAGGCTGTCCTTCGAACCAGGGGCACGGGACCCATCCCTGGAAGTGCTCGAAGTGGAGAAGGTCCGCGCGGTGCTCGAGGCCTTCCATGGGGCCCTCCCACCCGAGGCGAAGCCCCGGTTCCAGCTCCTCCTGGCATCGACGTCCGAGGGCGGGAAGGAGCACAGGCCCGCCGGATGGGAGCGACAACTGAGGCAGGAGTACCTGTCCCGGTATGGCCCGCCACTGCTTCCCCTACCGGACTCGTTGGAGGAGAGCTCCCTCTTCCTGGCGTTGAAGCTCTCCCCTCGCTACATGGGCGCGGGTGCCCGCGAGGCGGCCCAGGAGTTGTTCAGCTCGCCCGCCTTCCTGGCCGGTGTTGCCCTCTCGGTGGCACTGTATTTCTCGGCATGGCTGCTGCCCGAGCCCGTCTTCTCCAAGGCCTTCGCGGCGGCATTGACGGTGCGGCTGGCGCTGGCGGTGGGGCTGCTGGAGCTCGGCCGTGTGGCATGGGCCTGCCTCCGGCTCTACCAGGAAGCCGCCGCGGCGAGAACAGCGGCGGAGTTGGAGGCAGCGGCGGAGCACTTTGGCAGGACGATGGGTGGCACGGCACTGCGCGTGCTGGTGCTGGTAGCGAGCATGGGGGTGGGCAAGGGGCTGCCCCAGGTGCCCCAGGGAGGCCTCTGGAGTCTGCTGGGGCTGGGCTCACCTCGGTACGCCGTGGCTGGCGGGCTGACGATGGAGGGCGCGACGACGGTCCACATCGTGGCGGATGGCACCCTTGTCGTGACCGGGGCGGCGGTGGGGACGGCGACCGCTGCCCTCGGCAGCGCATGCACCGATGGCTCCGAGAAAAAAGAGGGATATCAGTGGCATCACCTCGCCACCGACAAGAACGACACCTCGACCCTCCACGGTGGACCCTGGACCCCCTTGTTCAAGATTCTCTTCGCGCAAGCGGGAATGGGCCTGGACGCAGTGGAGAACGTCGTCTACCTCCATGGCCACATCGGTCCCCACCCGGAGGAGTATCACAGGGAGATCTACCGGAGGCTCAAGGCCGCTCTCGAGGACTGTCGAACCCCGATGGAATGCCGAGGCCAGCTGGCGGCGGAGCTCAAGAAGGTCGCAAGCGAGATTTGTACCCCCGGGTCCCTGCTGCACCGGTTGGCGACGAAGCAATAGGGTGGAGCCCAGGGTGAAGACCATGAGCAGGTTTTTTGATCTGGTGGACGACAGGAGCGCCCGCCCACGCTGGCATCTGGGACTCATCCAGGACGAGCGGGGACGGGAGCTCAATCCCTGGCAGTTCGAGAAGGGAAAATGGCTCGAGTTGGGCTGCGTGCCCCGCTTTCCCCTCCAGATTCCAGGCCCGCCCCTGGACTTCACCTGGGCCGGCCTCAGCATCCCCGTGGTCCACGCCCGCTTCGTCCAGGTCTTCGAGCGGCTGAGCCTCCTCCAGGAAGTGCAGTTCATCCCCGCCCAGGTCGAGGGCCACCCGGGGCCCTACTTCATTCTTAACGCGCTGCGTATCATCCCCTGCATCGACGACGCCCGGTGCGAGGAGGTGCGGTACTGGAAGCCCGAGGACGGCCGTCCGGACAAGGTGGGCGAGTACCGGGCCGTCCATGGCCTCAAGGTGGACCCCGCCCGCGTGGGTGACGCCCACATCTTCCGTCCCTGGGGGTGGCGTGTGGCCCTCATCGTCTCCGAGGAACTCAAGGAGGCCCTGGAGCGCGAGGCCCTCACCGGCACGCGGTTCATCGAGGCCTGAGGGTTCAGTACTCAACAAGTCATCCCCCACTCGTTCAAAACCGCGCCTTTCATGGAATGCCCCCTATACTGAATTCATGTGGGGGTTCTCCAAATGACCAGCAGCAAGCGCATCCTCGGAATGATTCTCGCGGGGGGCCAGGGCACGCGCCTGGCTCCGCTGACGTCCAAGCGCTCCAAGCCCGCCGTGCCGTTCGGGTCGAAGTTCCGCATCATCGACTTCGCCCTGAGCAACTTCCTCAACTCGGGCGTCTACTCCATCTACGTCCTGACGCAGTTCAAGGCGCAGTCGCTCACCGAGCACATCCAGCGCGGCTGGCGCTTCGGCTCGGGCCTGCTGGCCGACTACTTCATCACCCTCGTGCCGGCGCAGATGTACCGCTTCGAGGAGCTGGGGCCCGTCTGGTACCGGGGCACCGCCGACGCCATCTACCAGAACCTCCACCTGGTGGAGAACCACCGCGCCGACAACGTGGCCATCTTCTCGGGTGACCACATCTACAAGATGAACGTGGCGCACATGCTGGAGCAGCACGAGGACCAGCGCGCCGACATCACCATCGCGGCCTACCCCACGCCGGTGGCGGAGGCCTCGCGCTTCGGCGTGATGCAGGTGGACGAGCGTGGCCGCGTCGTCGAGTTCCATGAGAAGCCCAAGGACCCCAAGTCGATGCCGGGCAAGCCGGGCATGGCCCTGTGCAGCATGGGCAACTACATCTTCAAGCGCCGCGTGCTCAGCGAGCTCTTGGAGGTGGACGCGCGCACCGAGGGCTCGCAGCACGACTTCGGAAAGGACGTGCTGCCGCGCGCGCTGCGCGATGGCTACCACATCCAGGCGTATGACTTTCACTCCAACCCCATCCCCGGCCAGACGCGCGCCAACACCTACTGGCGGGACGTGGGGACACTGGATGCGTACCACGAGGCCTCGATGGACCTGGTCTCCGTCAACCCGGAGTTCGACGTCTTCAACCCGGAGTGGCCTCTGCGCAGCGCCGTCGAGTACAGCCCGCCGGCCAAGTTCGTCCACGAGGCGGGCGAGCGCATGGGCCGGGCCCTCAACTCCATGGTGGCCGGAGGCTGCATCATCTCGGGCGGCACGGTGCGCGAGAGCATCCTCTTCCGCCGCGTGCGGGTGAACTCGTACTCGCTGGTGGAGCGCTCGGTGCTGCTGGACGAGGTGGACATCGGCCGGCACGCCCAGGTGCGCAACGCCATCATCGACAAGGACGTGCGCGTGCCGCCCAACGCGAAGGTTGGCTACGACCTGGCGGCCGACAAGGCCCGCGGCTTCATCATCACCGACAACGGCATCGTCGTGGTGCCCAAGGGCTACAAGTTCGAGTGAAGATGGAAGCACGTGGGAAGAGGATGTTCCTGGCCGCGGGAGTGGGGTGTCTGCCCGCCCGCGGGCCTTTCAGGACGCCGTGGATCGGGATCTGACGCCCCGCTCCCGCGGCACGACCGGCACGTGGGTGCGTGGCACCGTGTCGCTCAACCTGGAATGAGCTTCCACACGGCGGGCGTGCCGGTGCTCCACCTCTTCACCGGAGCACACGAGGCCTACCATACGCCCGACGACACCCCGGCCCTCCTCGACGTGCCTGGAGCCGCGCGGGTGAACACAACCTGCTGTCTGAAACGAGACGGTATGGAGCGGAGCGCATGGGCTCACCGCGAGGCGGGTCCTGCTCCAGGTGATAGAGATTGCGCTCTCTTCACGTTGCATCCGTCCCTGTCGTGTTTTTGAGCTGTCGGCTCGTTCATGGGGGAGTCACGATGAGTTACCTGCACCCGGTGCGGTTGGTCTTCTCGGGGACGTTCCAGGCGGATGTCTCGACGGTCAACAACGACGTGCGGCATTACGACAATGCCACCTTCGAGCCGCGCTTCCAGCAGATGCAGGACAGCGAGACCGGTGTCGAGAACGGTTGGTGGAACCCCACGGGCTCGGGTGCCTTCCGGTTGATGGATTGCAAGGTCACGTCCGTGCACTACAAGGACGGCTCGTCGACCCGCAATCCGCGGACGGATCCGGTGGTCGGCATGCGGATTGGCAGCGCGGATGACCGCGTGGCCGGCAAGCTGGTGGATCTGGATCCCCAGTGGCAGACGGCCTCGGAGATCTGGGGCATGCAGGTGCACCTGGTCGATGACAGGAAGGTCCCGGTGGTGGGCGGCCGGTACAAGCCGAATCCCTTCCGGGACTTGTTCTTCGGGCGCATGAGTGGCGTGAGCAACGATGCCGCGGCCTCGGCGGTCTTCCAGTCCGTGCTCGAGGGCATCGAATGGGCCAGTCAGCTGCCCGAGAGCCGTTTCCTGTCGGAGCTGGGTGAGCTCGCCAGGAACAAGCGTCTGTCCATCCGCCTGACCACCTTCGGCTATAGCGGCAACGCCAGCCGCGGAACCTACACCCTGGGCGTGGTGTCGGGCGTCATCGGCCCGTACCTGGATGACGAGCCGGAGTCCTTCGTGCTCGGCCGCCGTTTCGCACCCCAGTCCCCGGGGTTCGCGTCCGCGTTCGGCATCGGGTACTTCACCGGCCTGCTGGACCAGACGGGACCCACGCCGTCACTGCTCCTGGACCTCTCGAACGCATTGCCCCTGTCCAAGCCGAAGGGAGAGAAATCGCGGGGGGAGTTGCAGAATCTCGGTGATTTGCAGGTCGGCCTGTTGAACGACCCGAACGTGGCGGAGACCGGGGGACTGACACCCAGGGAGTTCGAACCGTTGGGCTTCATCCCCTATTGGGATCAGGACTGGCTGCTCGACACGGGGGGCATCGCCACCATCCCGTTGTCCGCGGAGCAGGCCGAACGGGCCGCCAGGACCCAACTGGCGCTGGCGGTCTATCGCGCGGACTCCTTCGACCCGCCGCGCCTGGCCATCGCCGAAACCACGCAAGGCGTCTACACCGCCGTCGAGCCACTGACCCGTCGCCTGGATGCCGGAGAGACCACGCGGACCACCTTCTTCGTCGCGCAGTACGGCCGGCCCGTGGCGGGAGAGACACTGACCCTGAAACAGACAGGGGCCAACCCCTACCAGGGCGGCGGCTCGCCCACCGCTCCGCTCCAGCCCCGGGCGGCGATTCCCGACATCGGCACGCCCGAGGATGGACTGCAAGTAGCGCCGAGCGCGACGACCAACGATCAGGGCCGAGCCACCGTCGACCTGGTCGCCGGCAAGCTGTCCACACCGCGCGGGTACCTGGACGGACAGCTCTATCAGGTGAATTTCGTGCCCACCGGGTTGCCTGCCCCCAGCCGTGCTCCGTTCGACCTGCTGACGGTGCACGTGCGCGATGCCTACCCGGTGCCCGAGAAGCCACGCTGGAGCGAGCACATCCGGCCCATCTTCGTGCAGTTCGGCAACCTCTATCCCATCATGAGCCGCCGCCTGGTGGACCTGGCCAATCCACTGGACGTGTTCCGCCACCGCAACATCCTGAAGCTGGCGTTCTCGTTGAACATCGAGGACGCCAACTACATGCCGGTCACGCGAGACCTGTCGGAGGCCAAGCGGAAGACCATCGTGGCCTGGCTGAACGGGCTCGAGGACGAACAGCCCCTCAAGAACGATCCGACCTTCCAGGAGGCCCTCGCCGAGTGCGAGCGCCTCGGCGGACCACCGCGCCGGGTGACCGCGCCAGCCAGCGCCCCCCAGGCGCCGGACGTCGAGCCCGAGGGAGGCAAGACACGCTTCGCTCGCAGTCTGGGCATCAAGGGAATTCCCTAGCACATCCAGGAGCGCCAAACCCTTTAACGCATCAGCCGAACGGGGGACAGGGATGCTGAGAATCGATCCGAGCTACATCCAGAAGGCAAACGAGGCCACCACCGCCGAGCAGTTACACGTCTTGCTGCAGCGGGCGATCGAGCTGGAGCACGCCACCATTCCTCCCTATCTGACCGCGCTCTATTCGATCCGGCCCGGCCAGAACCAGGAAGTGGCGGCTCTCATCCGCTCGGTCGCCATCCAGGAAATGCTCCACATGGCCATCGCGGCCAACGTGTTGAACGCCATTGGCGGACACCCGCGGATCGCCGACCCGAAGTTCGTGCCGGACTACCCCACCACGCTGCCGATGAACATCGGCGACGGCCTCGTGGTCGGCCTGAACAAGCTGTCCCGCGACACGGTCGGCAATGTGTTCATGAAGATCGAGGAGCCCGAGACACCCGATGACTTCCCGGTGAAGCCCTTCGCACGGAAGCTCGTCACGCCGGAGGGTGTCGCACCGGAGCCCTTCACGCCGGAGTTCGCCACGATCGGCCAGTTCTACGAGGCGTTGATCCAGGCGATCGCGCGTCTGGGCAAGCAGCTCTTCGTCAAGAGCTCTCCCCAGGTGGTCAATCCCCAGTGGTTCCCGGAGACCGTGCTCTTCGCCGTGACCAACCCGGAGCAGGCATGCGCCGCGCTCGAGATCATCCGGGTCCAGGGTGAAGGCACGCGCCAGGATCCGTTCGATTCCGGCGGCAAGGAAGTGCTCGAGGTCATCTGGGCTCGTGGCAGGGGCAAGGACACTCCCCAGAGCCTGCCCAAGGCCCAGCACGAGCAGCTGGCGCACTACTACCGTTTCGCGGAGATCTTCTACGGGCGCAGGCTGATCGCCACGCCGGGCTCGACCCAGGGCTATGCCTATGCCGGAGCACCGGTGCCGCTCGACCCGTTCGGAGTCTGGGACCTGGTGCCCAACGCCAAGGCCGAACGATGGGCTCCCGGCACCCAGCCCCGTACCGACGCGGAGCTCTTCAACCGCAGCTACTCCAGCCTGTTGCAGGCGCTCGACAACACCTTCAATGGCAAGCCGGACGCGCTGAACAGCACCATCGGCATCATGTACGAGATGCGGCTGCTGGCCATCCGGCTGATTCAACACATCGACCCTGAAACCAAGAAGAACTGCGCGCCGCCGTTCCAGTTCGTCTCCCATCCTGTCTGAGCGAGCCCTCTCATGAGCTGAGCTATTTCATCGCGAACGCGCGCAGCTCGTGGGGCGCCGTCGGAGCGTGGGCCACCGCGGCCCGCACCGTGACCGGAACCACGGCCCGCGGTGGCTCGACGGAAATGGCTCCCCCGTCTACGAGGCCTTCCGGGCGGCGTGCGGCCAGGGCATCGCGCTGAAGCTGACGGTGGACCTGCACCGCAACCAGCCCACCTTCCAGCTCTTCCAGGGCGACGTCTTCTATCGGCTGGGTCTTCGGGGGCATCGCCGCCACCGCCAGCTACGGCGCCTCCGGCCCGAGCTGTGCCTGACCCGGCGCGGTAGGAACACGAAGCTGGACTCAGGCGAGCCGCCGTCCGAGGAAGTCGAACGCCTCGAGCGGGAGCCGGCTCGCTGGAGACGTCGGGTATTCGGTGGACAGGAGGGTGAAGCACAGCAGGTCACCCCGCTGGTGGTGCGGCGCGAGCTGTCTGTCTCGCAGCCGCCCCTCGAACGTGAAGCCCAGCCGGCGCGCTACCGCCGCGCTCCGCTCGTTCTCCGGCTTGCACATCAGGTCCATGCGCTTCACCCGGTCGAGCTCGAAGGCGGTCTTCACCGCCGCCGAGGCCATCTCCGTGGCGAAGCCCTGGCCGACCGCGTCGCGGCGGAGCCAGTAGCCAATCTCGAGCGCGTCGATGCCGGCGCGCCGGAGAAGACTGACCTCTCCCAGGAACCTCTCGGTCTCCGGCTCGAAGACCCCGTAGCCCCGGTCCTGATCCAGATCGAACCCCGCGCGGAGCTTCCGGATATGCGCGGCATGGGCCTCCAACGACAGGGGCTCCTCGGGAGTGCGCGAGAAGAAGCGCTCCAGGTGCTCCCCGCTGGAGTCCACCGATTCCTTGCGGCGCGCGGCGTCGTCCGGACCCATGCAGCGCAGCAGGAGCCGGGGCGTGCGGAGGAGGTAGGGAGGATTCGTGAAGGCGGGCGTGGCGGGCGTGCTCATGCGGTGTTTCTACTAAAAGCGGCGGGCCCTCGCCTCTGGTTCACGCCGCCCCGCCAGGCACTGGGCCGGGGTCGTGCCGAGGAACCGCTTGAACATGGCGATGAACGCGCTCACGCTCTCGTAGCCCAGGGAGAAGGCCACGTCCCCGACCGACCCTCCCTCCGACAGCAGCTCCAGGGCACGCGCCACCTTCGCCTGCTGCCGCCACTGCACGAACGTCATCCCCGTCTCCTGCTTGAAGTGGCGAGTCAGGGAGCGCTCGCTGATGCCCGCCCAGGAGGCCAGCTCCCCCACGCCTCGCGCATCGGCCGGCTCGGCGAGCAGCGCCCGGGCGATGGCGACGAGCCGCCGCTCCCTCGGCATGGGCAGGCGCAGCGACAGCTCCTCCTCCGCCACCTGGAGCTCGTCGAGCACCACCGCCGCCAGCCGGGCCTCGGCCGGGCCGAGCGGCGCGCCGGGCTCCCACTCCGTGGCGCGCTCGACAATGGCCTCCAACACCCGGGACATCCTCACGACCCGGGCCTCCCTGGGCAGCCCTTCACAGGCTGGGGCCGCGACATAGACGCTCCAGCCACTCGTCGGACCGTGCCAGTGCGCCGAGTGCCAGATGCCGGGAGGAATCCAGCCGGCCATTCCCGGCGGCATGAGCCAGTTGCCGCGCTCGGTATGCACCACCATCAGCCCGCTGCCGACGGAGAACAGCTGTCCCCGCGCATGGCGGTGCCGGGCCGTCTCGGGCTCCTTGCCCGAATGGATGGGGATGGCGATGAGCACCGGCTCGTCCGGGCGCTCGATGATGGCGATGGGAATCTCTCGCGGCATGTTGGCGGATTCTCGTTATTTTCTGGCCGGATGACGTTACCACGCCAGACGCGTGTCCCCCTAGGGTGATGGTCGAACAATCATTGCCCTGGAGTTCCCATCATGATGGATGTGATTGATGTCGCGGTCGTTGGCGGTGGCCCGACCGGATTGATGCTCGCGTGCGAGCTGGCCCTGGCGGGCATCTCCGTGAGGGTGCTTGAGCGCCGCGTCGAGCCAGTCCAGCAGGCGCGGGCGTTGACACTCCATCCGCGCTCCCTCGAGGTTCTGGCGCTGCGTGGCTGGGAGGGGCCCTTCCTGGAGCGAGGCAGGCCCCTGCCGACCGCTCATTTCGCCATGCTCGACACGCGGCTCGACCTCTCGGCGCTCGACACGACCTTCAAGTTCACCCTGTTCATCTCACAGACCGTCACCGAGCAACTGCTCGAGGAGCGAGCCCGACAGCTCGGCGTGGACGTGCGGCGCGGATGCGAGGTGCGAGAGCTGCGGCAGGATGCGGATGGCGTGGAGCTCGCCGGCACGGCCGGGGGTGAGTCCTTCCGCTGCCGCGCACGCTATGTGGTGGGCGCGGATGGCGCGCGCAGCATCGTCCGGCAGCTCGCCGGTATCGCGTTCGTGGGAACGGACACCACGATCACCGCCATGCTGGGGGACGTGGTGCTCGCGGAGCCTCCGGCGACACCAGTCCTCTCCGTTGCCCACCTCCGGGGCGGCCTGATGCTGGTCCCGCGCTCTCCTGGCATCCACCGGGTGCTCGTCGTCGACCCCGAACGCATGCAGGCCCCCGTCAAGGAGAGCGTCACGCTCGACGAGCTGAGGCGAAGCGTCACGAAGATCGCTGGCACCGACTTCGGGATGAGGGAGCCGCAATGGCTGTCACGGTTCGGCAACGAGACCCGGCTCGCGGAGAACTACATGGCCGGCCGGGTCCTGCTCGCCGGGGATGCGGCGCACATCCACTTCCCCGCGGGTGGACAGGGCCTCAATGTCGGCCTCCACGACGCCATGAACCTCGGCTGGAAGCTCGCCGGTGTGCTGCGGGACCAGGCGCCGCCGTCGCTGCTCGAGAGCTATCACCGGGAGCGGCACCCGGTGGGCCACACGCTGCTGCACAACACGGAGGCCCAGACGGCGCTCATCTCCTTCACTCCGTCCGGCCTCGCCTTGCGCGACCTGATGTCGGACATCCTGAAGAACCCGGACCTGAATCGCTCGCTGGCGGAGCGCATCACGGGCATGGATGTGCGCTATCCGGAGCTGGAGCTGCCGGCCCCGCGCCGCGAGGGCGAGCCCGTGAAGACCCTGACCGGCAAGCGGCTCCCCGACCTGGAGCTGAGGCTGCCCGATGGAGCCACGAGGCGCCTCTATTCCTTCATGAGGGACGGGAAGTGGCTGTTGTTGCGGCTGCGTGAGGGCAACGGAGCCCCCGTCCAGCTCGACCGGGGATGGATGCGCTGGACGAACGTCGTCCAGGCGCGCGTGGGAGACGACCGCGAGGAGCTCCGGGAGCTGAGCGCCCTCCTGCTCCGGCCGGATGGGCACGTAGGCCAGGCCTGGGCCCGGTAGGGATTGGCTGCACGTCGGGGAAGGGACACACCTCCACGGCCGGCGGGCATATGTCCTCTACCCCGAGGGCCGTTAGCTTGACATGTGTCCATGGCCTCCACCGATGACACGCCCGCCTCCACGCTGGAGCGCTCGCGCCGGGGGCGGCACCGGTGGCCCCAACTCGTCGGAGCCGCGGTGGCGCTCCTCCTGTCGCTCCACCACCTCTTCACCCCGAGCAAGGCGAAGCCGGCCGGCCCGCCTCAGGAGCCCCCGGCCTCCGCCCCCACGCCAGAGCGCTCGCGCAAGGGGCCGCACCAGTGGATCCAGACCGTCGGAGCCGTGGCGGCGCTCATCCTGTCGCTCCACAACCTCTTCACACTGCACCGGCGACCGCCCGTACGCCTGTCCCTTCCCCACCTGGTGCGCATCGCCCAGGGTCCGAGGGAGGTGTGGCTCTACCTGCAGCCCACCTTCACCATCACCAGCAAGACGGAGCAGCTCGAGGTCATTTCCGGGATGGAACTGAAGGTCGGGCGTGTGGGCATGCCTCCGGAGCAGTGGAAGGTGTTCGTCTGGAACGAGACGGGCGAGTGGGTCTACGACCCGGAGGACCAGGACCTGACGTGGAAGTTCCTGGCGGACCCCACCCCGCTCATCGTCAGCCAGAGCCAACCGCAGTCACCGATAGGACTGTTCATCGCGGAGCGCCTGCAATTCGAGCCAGGGGATTACGAGGCGACGCTCACCGCGCACCGCACCACGACGAAGAAGCCGTTGGAGGCGCATTTCTGCCTGCGGTTCTCCGAGCCGGACATCCTGGCGCTGAGGCAGGGCGGTCAGTGGAAATGGCACGGGGTTACCCTGCAAGCCGGTCACTGCGAAGGATTCGAGAAACACCGAGGCAATCCGAGCGCGTTGGCCCGCTGACCGACGCCCGTGACGGCCAGCCCTGATTGTGCTATAAGCGCCTCGCGTTCACAACTGCGTGCGTGAGCACACATCGACCACCGCGCGAGGCTCCTCATGAAAGAAATGGGCCCATTGGGCATCATCCTGCTCAGCGCTTCCCTGGGAGCGATCGTCCTGGAAGTGCTGGCCTACAGGTTCATCTTCAAGCGCCCGTACGTCTGGCGCTCCGCCGTGGCCTCCTTCCTCGTGAGTGTGGGACGGCAGATCACCAAGGTCGTCCCGCTGGCCATCACGCTCCCGGGCGCGCAGTGGCTCTATGAGCACCGGCTCTTCGACGCCTCGTCCCATGGCGTCTGGTCGTGGGTCGTCCTGTTCTTCGGCATCGAGTTCTTCTACTACTGGTACCACCGGCTCGGTCATCGCGTCCGGTGGTTCTGGCTCTCGCACGCGGTGCACCACTCGACGAATGAGATCAACTTCATCGCCGCGGGCCGGCTCGCCTGGACGTCGCAGATAACGGGCGCCTACGTCATCTTCACCCCGCTGGCCCTCCTGGGCTTCACCCCCGCGACCATCCTCGCCGGGTACGCCCTGAACCTGACCTACCAGTTCTGGATTCACGCGGACTGGGCACCGAAGCTGGGCTGGCTCGAGGGCATCCTCAACACCCCCTCGGCGCACCGCGTCCACCACGCCGCCAACCTCGACTACCTGGATGCCAACTACGGGGGCGTGCTCGTCATCTTCGATCGGCTCTTCGGCACCTATATCCCCGAGCGTGACGATCTTCCCTGCCAGTACGGCCTGGTTCACCCGCTGAAGACGAACAACCCCTTCAAGATCGTCTTCCACCAGTTCGGCCCGTTCCTGCGCGATGTGTGGAGCGCTCGCAGCCTGCGCGAGGTGTGGGGCTACTTCGTCAATCCGCCCGGCTGGCGGCCGGATGGCAACGGCGAGACCACCGAGGACATGCGGCGCAAGGCCGCGGCCCAGCAGCAGCCCGTGGCATCGGCCCCCGTCTACGAGGCGGGGCGGGCCGCCACCGTATAGGGAGGGGGGTGGCGCGGCCCGGCTGATTGGAGTACCTGGAAATGGTAGGAACACGACATGACCTCTCCAGGAAACTCCGCCCATCCCCCCGGGCCCAAGCGTGAATGGCTCGGCATCGAGCAGTTGACGAATCCCCTGGGGCGGCTCATCCGGGAGAAGCAGCGGCACGGCGACATCGTCTACTTCCCCAACCCCCGGGCTCCCGCCTGGCTGCTGACGCATCCGGACCATGCGCAGCACGTGCTGGCGGACAACGCCACCAACTACATCTCCCTGGCGGGCACCCGGCCCAATCCCCTGCTGGGCAAGGGACTCTTCGCCGCCCCGCATGGTGACTCCTGGCTGCGTCAGCGGCGCCTGGTGCAGCCCGTCTTCCACCGTCCCCGGTTGGCCCGGATGGTGGAGGGCATGGCGGGGGACGTCCAGGTGATGGCCGAGCGCTGGGCCTCCCACGTTGGCACCGGCGAGCCGGTGGAGTTGCTGTCCGAGATGCGCCGGCTGGTCGTCGGCATGCTGGGCACCTCCGTCTTCTCGAGCAACATGTACGAGAGCAATGCCACGCTCCGCGCCGCGCTCGACTACTTCACCCAGGACATCCACGGCCCGCACGACTCGGTGGCGATGCTCCTGGCGGAGATCCTCACCTCCATCCTGGGCATGCCCATTCGTGGCTCGCGCAGCAAGCGCTTCCTGGCGGCCGTCGAGCAGGTGAACACCATCTTCTACGGCCTCATCGCCGAGCGCCGTCAGGCCCCCGCTGGCAAGGACGACATCCTGGCGATGCTGCTGGAGGCCCGGGACACGCAGGGCGTGGCGCTGACGGACACCGAGGTGCGCGACGAGCTGGTGTCCCTCTATGTCGGCGGGCACGAGTCCACGGCGGTGGCGCTCACCTGGACGGCGTATGAGCTGGCGCTCAACCCCGACGTGCAACGGCGCGTGCGTGACGAGCTGACCACCGTCCTGGGAGGGCAGCCGCCCACCTTCGAGAGCCTCCAGAACCTGCCGTACACGCGCGCGGTGGTGGACGAGACCCTCCGCGTCCACCCTCCCGCGTGGCAGCTCGTGCGCCGGGCGGAGCGGGAGGATCAGCTCGCCGGTTGGACCGTCCAGCCGAGGACCCTGATGGTGGTCTCCCCCTACCTCCTGCACCGCCATCCCGACTTCTGGAAGGAGCCCGAGCGCTTCCTCCCCGAGCGCTTCCTCCCCGGACAGAAGGAGGGCCGGCACCGCTACGCCTACCTGCCCTTCGGCGCGGGCCAGCGGCAGTGCGTCGGCAACGGCTACACGCTGACGCTCCTCACGGTCGCCCTCGCCACGCTGCTGCCGCGCTACGAGCTGCGCCTGGCACCGGACTACCGGCTCGTCCCCATGTCCGGCTCCACCCACCGTCCTCGCAACGGCGTGCTGGCCACGCTCACACGAGCGGGGTGAGCTCCTCCAACAGCCGGTCCACGTCCGCCGCCGTGTTGTAGAGGTGCGGCGGCACCAGCGCCACGCCCTCCGCATCCGCTCCCACCAGGTCCGCGAAGAGGCCCCGCGGCCTGTCCTACCGGATGCCATCGAGCCCCGCTCCCCGCGCGGCCTCGGCGCCGAGCGGCAGCTCCACGGTGAAGGTGGAGCCCTGGCCCAGCTCGCTCTCCACGCGGATGGTGCCCCCGAACGCCTGGACGATCTGCCGCGTGATGTGGAGCCCCAGGCCCAGCCCGCCGTAGTGGCGCTCGGACACGGCGCGCTCGAACTTGCCGAAGATGCGGCCGCGGTGCTCCGGCGCGATGCCGATGCCCTCGTCGCGCACGCCCAGCCTCGCCCTTCCCTCCTCCGACCAGACGCGCAGGAGGATGGGCCGGCCCGCTCCGTACTTGAGGGCGTTGGTCAGCAGGTTCGTCACCACCTGCTCCAGCCGCAGCCGGTCCCACAGGCCCACCACCGGCGCTCCGGCCGCGAGCTCCACCCGGCAACCCGCGCGCGTGGCCTCGGAGGAGAACTGCTCCAGGACGTCCCGCGTGACGGCCACCAGGTCCACCTCCTCCAGGTGCAGCGGGAGCCGGCCCTGCGCCAGCCTCGACACGTCCAACAAGTCATTCACCAGCCCCGCCAGATTGCGCACCTGGGCCTCGCAGCCCTGGACGGCCCGGAGGACGCGCTCGGGCGCCACGGGTTGCCCCGCCCGCGTCTCCACCACCCGCCGCAATCCCTGCAGTTGCAGCCGCAGGGGCGTCAGCGGCGTCTTCAGCTCGTGCGAGGCCACCGCGAGGAACTCGTCGCGCAGCCGCACGGCCCGCTGTGAGTCCTGGAAGAGCTGCGAGCGCTCCAGCGTGGCCGTCACGCGGTGCGCCAGCTCCTGGCCCATGGCGATGTCCTCCGGCCCATGGCGCCGCCTGGGGACGCAGGAGCCCAGGGTGATGAGGCCCAGCACCCGCTCGCGCGAGCGCAGCGGCACCATCAGCACCGAGCACCGCTCCCAGTCCTCCATGGCCTCGGCGGGCACCACGCCCCGGCTCAGGTGCCGCCACGACTCCGCGCCGAAGTCCGCGAAGAGCAGCGGCTCACCCGAGTGCATCGCCTCCCACGGCGGGCTCCCGGCGTCTCGCGGCGAGGGCACCGGCCACGCCCTCCGCAGCCGCTCCTCCAGCTCGGGGTCGTGGTGGGCCACGGCCGCGCGGCGCAGCGGGCCCTCGGGCGTGGCCAGGTCGATGACGCACCAGGAGGCCACCGAGAGGCTCGCCAGACAGGCCACGTGCTGGAGGATGGCGTCGGTGACCTCCAGGGTCTGGGCCAGGATGTAGCCCGTCATGGCCAGGAAGCGCAGCGCCCCTTCCGCGCGCTTGAGGTCCGACAGGTCCATCACGAAGGTGAGGACGCGGTCCTGCTCCTCCACCCGCGCCGAGCCCGTCAACACCGGGACGCGGCTGCCATCCGCGCGCAGCAGCTCCGCCTCGAAGGTGGCGGCCACCCCGTGCGTCTCCAGCTCGTGCAACACGCGCTCCTCGGCTTCCCGGCCCTCGGGCGGCACCAGCTCCCGCCAGCACAGCTCGCCCCGCCGCACCTCCTCCCGGTCATGGCCCACGAGCGACAGGAAGGCGTCATTGGCCTCCTGGATGAGGCCTTCCTCGCCCGAGAAGGCCAGCCCCATCATGTCGGACGCCATGATGCGGCGGAACACGGCCTCGCCCTCGTGCACGGCCCGCTCCAGGCGCAGGCGCTCGGAGATGTCCTCGAGGACGGCCACGGCGGCCGTCACCCGGCCCTCGGCGTCGCGCACCGGCCCGGCGCTCACCTCCAGGGTGAGCCGGGAGCCGTCCTCGCGCAACACGTCCAGCACCTCGCCCCGCACCACCTCTCCTCGGGTGAGGGCACGCACCAGGGGCCACTCGTCCGGGAGGTAGGGCCGCCCGTCCGGATGGAAGCCGGTGAAGGCCGTGTACTGCTCGGGTCCCCAGTCGGGAGGCACGGGACGCCGATGGATCCGCTCCATCTGCTCATTGGCCATCAGGATCCGCCCGCTCGGCGCCTCGGCGAGGAGGACGCCCTGGGGCAACTGCTGGAGCACGGCCTTGAGACGCCGGTGCTCCTGTTCCAGCTGGCGGCGGTGCTCCTCGGCCTCGGCCCGGGCCCGCTCGGCCTGCTCGCGCAGCTCGCGCTCGCGCTCATAGAGGTGGGCGCGCTCGACCGCCGAGGCGCACTGCTTCGACACGAGGCAGGCGAAGTCCTGGTCCTCCCGCGTGAAGCCCTGCTCGTGCTCGAAGCCGAGCGCCAGCACCCCCAGTACCCGCGCCGGCACGCCAAGCGGCAGGCAGGCCCATGCCCGCCGCCGGCTCAGCGGCACACCGTCCGCGACCGGGTAGCGGCGCCGGAGGGCCTCCAGCGACTCGACCCAGACCGGCTCGTTCGTACGCCCCGCCTCGGTGATGGGGAGCGGCGCGTCCAGCAGCAGGGTGCGCCAGGGGTCGAGCTCCACGCGCGGCACCCCGTCCATCTCGACGAGCCTCAGCACTCCAGGCTGCTCCAGCAGATAGATGCAGCACTCGGCCGCCCCCAACGTGGGACCCGCGAGCAGGACGATGACGCTGGCCACCTCGGAGGGCGTGAGGGCCCGCGACAGCTCACTCGTCACCCGCTGGAGTCGCAGCAACCGCTCCACGGATGGCCCCATCTGCTCCCGCGTTTCGTTCAACCGGTCCCCCTGGCCGGAAGTCTGTCCAAACGTTCAACACCGCCCCCTCCCTTCATTCCTCCAGCCCCACGGGGTAGGGCATCCAGAGGAGTGTCGGTGGCGAGCGGCGCCAGGAGCATGCCCGGCACGCGGGCCTACAGGCGGGAAGCCGAGGCGTAGCCGCCGAAGAGCTCGCTGGTGAGCCGCGCGCGCTCGCCGCCCTCGGCCCGGCGGATGTAGTCGTTGAGGACGCGCCCCCCCTGCTGGCGCAGCGAGGGGAAGCGCAGGTTCATCCGCGCGCGCTTCACGCCACTGCCCCCACGGTGCACGAAGACGACGGTGCCATCGCGCTCCACGGACTCGATGACGCCCACGTGCGTCAGCCCGTCGTTGCGCAGGCCGTCGCGGTTGCGGTCATACGTCTCGCGGAAGAAGACGATGTCGCCCGGCTTCGGGGCCCGCCGGTGCAGCGCCCCCGAGCGCTGCGCGCGTCGGTAGATGGCGGTCACCGCGTTCTCTCCGGGCAGCGTGCCGTGCGACAGCAGCTCGATGCCCGCGGCCCGATAGGCCAGCCGCACCAGGCCGGAGCAGTCGTCGGGGACTCGGGGCGAGTACGTGCCCAGCGAGTGCCCCACCAGGGTGCTCGCGCGCCGGGCCACGCGCCGCCCCCGGGTGAGCCGGACCGCCGGGCGCTTCTTCTTGGAGGGCGTGGCCTTGGCGATGGCCCGCGTGCCACGCGAGCGTTGGACCTCACCGGCGGGCGCGGCGGCCTTCTTCGACTTCGCCGCGGCCTTCACCGGCGCACGAGGTGCCGCGACGGCCGGAGCCGTACCGAGCACTCCGAGCACCAATGGGAGCAGGAGCTTGCGAAGCATCATGCGAGGAGACGAGCGTACCGCCCCGCGCATTCACGGGCGACGATTCGACCCCCGCTTCCTCGTGGCCGCCTGTCCCCCAGGCTGCTTCTCGCGGCTCGGCCAGGGCAAAGGCGCGGAATCGCTCGTCCTGGGCCAGGGCCCACATCGGCCCCCCCGTGAACAGGAAGACCCCCAGGTTTTTCAGAGGAATCCCCATCGTCTTCCCCCTCGCGCGTGAGGACATGACCCTCGGGTCATGTCGTGCGCGGTGTGTTTTCGGGGGAGAAGGGGTCGGAGGGCAAATGCGCGCGTGTGGGAAATGTCCTCCATGTGGCACCCCCTATACCCTCACCCCGTCCCTCTCCCAGAGGGAGAGGGGTGGGTGTTCATGTTCATGCTCGCAGGCGGCTCAACAGCCAGCCTCCGCCCACCACGCCCAGCACCGCGCTCAGCGATTGGATGGGGCCGCGGCGCAGCCTCGACTCCACCACGTCCACCCGGTCCGCCACCAACAGCAGCATCACGTGCCGCACCAGGTGCTCGGGGATGCCGTAGGCCACGCGCCGCAGCACCCCGCTCAGGCCCCTCGGCGGCACCGCCGTGCTGAACGTCGCCGTCAGCTCCTTCAGCTCCGCCCGCTTCAGCACCGGCACGTCCGGTAGCCGCTGGCGCTCCGGCGCCTCCCAGTGCGCGCCCTCGCGTACCTCCGGCTTCAACAACATGGGCACCCCGGGCCGCTTCTTCGGGTCACCGTCCACGCCCCATCCGGGAATCTGTCGATGCACCTGCTCGGATGTCATTTGTTCGGCCATCTCCGCTCTCCTCACGCATGCCCGTGCGGCAGCAGCACGCACTTGATGCAACCGTCCAGTTTCTTCTCGAAGAGCTCGTAGGCACGCGGCAGCTCCGCCAGCGGGAAGCGGTGCGTGATGATGCCCTTGGCGTCGATGCGCCCCGCGCGGATGTGCTCCAGCAGGTGCGGCATGTAGCGCTTCACGTTGCACTGGTTCATCCGGAACGTCAGGCCCTTGTTCATCGCCGTGCCGATCGGCACCAGGTTCCACGGCGGCCCGTACACGCCGATGATGGAGATGGTGCCCCCCTTGCGCGCCGCCTGGATGCACCAGTTGAGCGCCGTGGGCGAGCCCGCCTCCATCTTCAGCTTCACGCCCAGGACGCTGTGCAGCTTGGAGCCCTCGGCCTCCATGCCCACCGCGTCGATGCACACGTCCGGCCCGCGCCCCTCCGTCAGCTCCTTCAGGGTGGGGATGATGTCCACGTCCTTGAAGTTGAGCGTCTCCACCCGCGCGTACTTGCGCGCGAACGCCAGCCGGTAGTCGAGGTGGTCCACGGCGATGACGCGGCCGGCCCCCAGCAGCCACGCGGACTTCATCGCGAAGAGGCCCACCGGCCCGCAGCCGAACACCACCACCGTGTCCCCCGGCTGGATGTTCCCCATCTCCGCCCCCTGGTAGCCCGTGGGCAGGATGTCCGTGAGGAAGAGGACCTCCTCGTCCTCCATGTCGTCGGGAATCTTCATGGGGCCCACGTCCGCGAAGGGCACGCGCACGTACTGGGCCTGTCCGCCCTCGTAGCCCCCCGTGGTGTGCGAATACCCATACACGCCCGAGGCCAGGTCACTGTTGGGGTTGGTGCTCTCGCAATTGGCGAACAGCCCGCGCTTGCAATAGAAGCAACTGCCGCACGAGATGTTGAAGGGCACCGCCACCCGGTCCCCCGGCTTGAGCGTGCGCACCGAGGAGCCCACCTCCTCCACCACGCCGACGAACTCGTGGCCGAAGGTGCAGCCCACCCGCGTGTCCGTCACCAGCCCGTGCAGCAGGTGCAGGTCGGAACCGCAGATGGCCGAGCGCGTCACCCGCACGATGGCGTCGTTGGGGTGCTCGATGATTGGATCCGGCTTCGTCCCCACCTTCACGCGGTAGGGCCCTTCGTACACCATGGCCTGCATTGCCACTCCCCCTTTGGATTTGACTGCTAGCTCTTGTGCGGCTTGAGCTGCTCCACCATGCCCTTGATGGACTGGGCGATGATGCCGCCCGCCTTCTCGTCGCCCTTGAAGAGGGACGCGGCGAAGTGTCTGGCCTGTTCCAGGGTGATGTGCGGCGGCAGCGGCGGCACATCCGGGTCGACGTAGGCCTCGAGCACCACCGGCCGGTCCGAGGCGAACGCCTGCTCCCACGCGTGGGCAATCTGGTCCGGCCTGTCCACGCGCAGGCCGCGCAGGCCGATGGACTCGGCGTAGCGGGCATATGGGAAGTCCGGCAGGTCCTGCGAGGCCGCGTACTTCGGGTCCCCCGAGAGCACGCGCTGCTCCCACGTCACCTGGTTGAGGTCCCGGTTGTTGAGCACCAGGACGACGAGCCGCGGGTCCTTCCACTCCTTCCAGTACCTGGCGATGGTGACGAGCTCGGCGTTGCCGTTCATCTGCATGGCGCCGTCGCCCACCAGGGCGATGACGGGCCGGTCCGGGTAGGCGAACTTGGCGCCAATGGCATACGGCACACCGCAGCCCATGGTGGCCAGATTGCCCGACAGCGACGCCATCATCCCCTCGCGAATCTTGATGTCGCGCGCGAACCAGTTGGCCGCCGAGCCCGAGTCCGCCGCGAGGATGGCCCCGTCCGGAATCCTCGGTGACAGCTCGTGGAAGACGCGCTGGGGGTTGATGGGGTTGGCTTCGTTCATCGCCCGGCCCTCCAACACCTTCCACCACTGGCGGATGCCCTTCTCCAGCGAGTCACGCCAGCTCCGGTCCTCCTTGCGCTTGAGCAACGGGATGAGCGCGCGCAGCGTCTCCTGGGAGTCGCCCGTGAGCGGCACCTCCATGGGGTAGCGGATGGCGAGCATGCGGCCGTCGAGGTCGATCTGCACGCCGCGCGCCTGGCCCTCGGGAGGGAGGAACTCCGAGTAGGGGAAGCTGCTGCCCACCATGAGGAGGGTGTCGCACGCCATCATCATGTCCCAGCTCGGCTTCGTCCCCAGCAGGCCGATGGCGCCGGTGACGAAGGGCAGCGAGTCGGGCAGCACCGCCTTGCCCAGCAGCGCCTTGGCCACGCCCGCGCCCAGCAGCTCCGCCACCTCGATGACTTCGTCCGCCGCGCGCAGGGCGCCGGCACCCACGAGCATGGCCACCTTCTTGCCGGCGTTGAGGACATCCGCGGCGCGGCGCAAATCCCTCTCCTGGGGCACCACGCGCGGCTCGCAGTAGCCCACGCTGGAGTGGATGGAGCCGTGCGCGCGAGGAGGAGGCTGGTAGGGCTGCTCCTGGACGTCGTTGGGGATGATGATGCACGTCACCGTGCGCTCGGCCCGGGCGATGCGCAGGGCCCGGTCCACCGCGTGGCGGATGGCCGAGGGATGGGACACCATGACGGTGTACTCGCTCGCCACGTCCTTGAAGAGCACCGGCAGGTCCACCTCCTGCTGGTAGTGGCCCCCGAGCCCCATGCTCTTCTGCTGGCCCACGATGGCCACCACGGGCTGGTGGTCCAGCTTCGCGTCATAGAGGCCGTTGAGCAGGTGGATGGCGCCGGGGCCGGAGGTGGCCAGACACACGCCCGGCTCGCCGGTGAACTTGGCGTGGGCGCAGGCCATGAAGGCCGCCATCTCCTCGTGCCGCGCCTGGATGAACTGGAACTCGGAGGTGCGCCCGAGCGCGCCGAGGATGCCGTTGATGCCGTCTCCCGGGTAGCCATAGAGACGCCGGACGCCCCACTGGGTGAGGCGGTGGAGCATGTAGTCACTGACGGTTCCGCTCATGTCACGTGTCCTCGAACCAGGCCGAGCCCCGGCACCGTCGAAAGCTAGGCACCGGGGTGGAGGGGGTGACCCCGGGGACACTGGCGCCCGGCAGCCCGCACTGGACCAGGGTCCGCCATCGGAGGGCTCCTCCGCTCGGCCGCCTCTCCGCCGCGCGGGCATCGTCCGCCGGACACTGAGCGAGGAGACGGGTCTACCTCTCCGGGAGGGCCACGGGTGAACGTTGCCGCCGGGCTTCGCTGTTCGCGAGAAGGACCCGAGGCGTAGACTCTTGGGACTGCGAGGAGCCGACGCCGTGCTGCCCTACTTCCCGTTCACACAAGACAGCTACGCGATGACGCTCGGGGTGCGCGCGTTGAGCCCCGACGAGTCCCTCATCGAGGTGGACGAGCCGCACTACCGCGACGAGCTCGCGCTCAAGGCGGCCCTGTTGGCCGAGGACCCGCGGGCCCGCTTCCAGGCCGGGCCCGGCACGGAGGCGCTCCAATGGGAGACGGTGACGGTGCTGCTGCGGGTGATGGCGCTCCAGCACCCCCAGCACTTCGCGCTGGCGGTGGAAGGCGGGCGCTGGCACTGGCGCAACCACCTGCTCGGTACGGAGACGGCCTTCACCCCGGGCGGGGACGATCTTCCCCACGCCCCGCTCGACTGGCTCGGCCGGCAGGTGCAGGAGGATCTGCTGGTGTTGGATGGAGGGCGCGAGGGACTGCCGCTGGTCGCCGGGCAGCTCTGCTTCCCCTCGATGTGGAGCCTCGACGAGAAGATGGGGCGCTCGATGATGGAGGTGCACGCGCCGGTGCCGAACCTCAACGCGCGGTTGGGGGCCTCCACCCAGCGGTTGCTGGAGGGGCTCAAGCCCGGACGGTCGGTGACGCGCTGCAACTGGGCCTTCACCGTCACGGACCGGCTGGACCTGGAGCCTCGGAGCCTGCCCGAGTGGCAGCACCTGTTCGACGGCATCACCGCGCGCGACGCGGGGGAGCGGTGCTTCCTGCGGCTGGAGCGGCAGACACTCACGCTGCTGCCGGAGACAGGCGGAATCCTCTTCACCATCCACACGTACCGCGCCCCCGTGGCCACCGAGGTGGTGGACCCCGAGCGCCGCCGCCGCCTGGCCAACGTACTGCGCACCGTGCCGCCGGAAACGCGGGCCTACAAGCGGCTCACCCCGTTCCTCGAGCCGCTCCTGGAGTACCTGGACGGCGAGGCCGCGTCCCGGGTGGCCTCCACCGGATAGCGCCGCCCCTGGCCTGGCCAGCGGATGGCTGCCTTGTTGGTTCGCCGGCGAGCAGGCATCCAGGCGTACCACCGCGGGTACCGCCAGCCCTGTCCACACCTTCGCTCCCTGCCCATCCTGTCCAGCGGTTGGCCTGATGGAGGAGGGTGTGCACATGGAACGAAGCGGTGTGCTGGCAGCGGCGGGACTGGGAGCGGTGGCGGGGATGCGGTCCTTCAGTGCTCCCGCCATCTTGAGCATTCTTCTGGCCCGGGATGGCGGATCCGTCCAGGGCCGCATCGAACAGGCCCTGTCCTCGAAGGTGGGTGGGCGGACGCTCTCGATGCTGGCCCTCGGCGAGCTCGTCGGAGACAAGCTGCCCAACATCCCCGCGCGCACCGCGCCCCCCGCGCTCGCGGGCCGCATCCTCTCCGGCGCCCTCGTGGGCGCGGCCCTGGCCCGGCGGGACAAACAGCCCGTGCTCGGCCCGGTACTGCTCGGCGCGGCCGCCGCGGTGGCCTCCTCCTTCGCGTTCTCCGCGCTCCGCCGTTTCGCCACGCAGCGGCTCCACGTCCCCAATATCGTCGCGGGCCTGCTGGAGGACGCGCTCGTCGCGATGGCCGGCACCCGGCTCCTGGCCGCGTTGAAGTAGCCACGAAAACCCATTCGGGATGACGGTGAGGGCCGTTATGAAAGGAGCCATGCGCTCCTTCCTCACCGTCGCGTGTCTCGCCCTGGCCGGCTGCGCCCATACCGCGCCGCCCGCCGGGTCCTCCACTCCCGCCGCCACGACCCCCGCGTCCATCGCCCGCGCCGTCGTCGAGGCTCCGGACCGGACCGAGGCCGATCGGGCCCTCGACGCGGGACGTCACCCCGCCGCCCTGCTCGAGTTCGTGGGCGTCCAGCCCGGCATGAAGGTCGCCGAGCTGATGGCCGGTGGCGGCTACACCACCGAGCTGCTCGCCCGCGCGGTGGGCCCCACGGGCACCGTCTACGGGCACAATCCGAAGTTCGTCCTCGAGCGCTTCGCCGAGAAGCCCTGGAGCGAGCGGCTCGCCAAACCCGTCAACCAGCGGGTGGTGCGCGTGGACCGCGAGTTCGACGAGCCCCTGCCTCCCGAAGTCACCGACCTGGACGCCGTGGTGAGCAACATCATCTACCACGACACCGTGTGGCTGAAGGCCGACCGCGCGAAGATGAACGCGGCCATCTTCCGGGCACTCGAGCCCGGCGGCGTCTACGTCGTCCTCGACTCGAGCGCGAAGCCCGGCACGGGCGTGAACGACGCGCAGACGCTGCACCGCATCGAAGAGCAGCTCGTGCGTGACGAGGTGCTCGCCGCGGGCTTCCAGCTCGCTGGCGAGAGCGATGTCTGGCGCAACCCCGAGGACGCCCGCGACTGGAACTCCAGCCCGGGCGCGGCCGGCGAGCGCCGTGGCACCAGCGATCGCTTCGCGCTGAAGTTCGTCAAGCCGCGCTGAAAGCCTCACCGGCTCGGCTGGGCGCGCTCCAACCAGAGCGCCCCCAGCCCGAGCGGCACCGCGTCGAAGGGCTCGGCGCGCACCACGTCCTCTCCCGCGTGCGTCGCGGTGAGGAGCCAGCCGGACGGCTCACGCCGGAAGACCTCCAGGGTGCGCGCGAGCGGGTCGATGAGCCACGCGTACGCCACGCCTTCGCGGTGGTAGATGGGCAGCTTGCGCATCCGGTCCACGGTGGCGGTGGAGGGCGAGAGCACCTCGCACACCCAGTCCGGCGCGAGTGTCATGAAGGGCTCCTCGGAAGACGGCAGCCGGGGCAGACGCTCGCGACGCCATCCCGCGAGGTCCGGCACGAGGATGGCCCGGCCCAGGTGAAGCTCTGGCTCGGACAGGAGCCACCACCCACCGGGCCCTCCGTTCCCGAATGCGAAGGGCGCTCCCAGCATGACACTCAGGGCGTAGGAGACATGGGCATGTCCCATGACCGGCCTCGGTGAGGCCACCAGCTCGTCCTCGACAATCTCCCCCACCCACCCGACCGGCAGCGCCTCGATGTCCTCGTAGGTCGCCGGCTTCTTCCCCTTCGCCATGCCCCGCCTCCTGGTTCTTCCAACACAGGAAGAGTGGAACCCCTTCCTGACTCCTCCAGTCTACCGGGCCATCTGACATCCCAGGTAGTGAAGAGCGGAAGAAGTCACACGATGGCGGCCAGCGGCTCCAATCCTGTCTCGAGTACCTCGCGCAGCCGCCGCAGGCCTCGCTCCAGCTGCGCGCGCGTGCGCGGCGTTCCGATGCACACCCGCACCGCCGCCGGCACCGGCCCCTGCCCCGCGGTGAACAGGTCCGCCGACGTCACCGACACCCCGTTGCGCCTCGCCTGCGCCACGAACTCCTCGCTCCTGCGCCCCTCCGGCAGCCCCAGCCACAGGTGGTACAGCGGCATCGGCGACCCGCGCAGCACCTCGCTCCCCAGCAGCGCGCGCGTCAGCTCCATCCGCTCCCGCACCTCCTGCCGCTGGCGCACCACCAGCTCGTCCGCCGTGCCGTCCTCCACCCAGCGCGCCAGCACCTCCGCCATCAGCGGCGTCGTCATCAGCGAGGCCAGCCCCACCTCCTCCGCCAGCCGCTCGCCCCGCGCCCTCGCCGGCGCCACCAGGTAGCCGATGCGCAGCCCCGGCGTCAGCAGCTTCGACACCCCGGCGATGAAGTAGCTCGCCTCCGGCAGGAACGAGGCCAGCGGCGGCGGACGCTGCTCCGGCAGCAGCCCGTACGCATCGTCCTCCAGCACCAGCACCCCGTGCTTGCGCGCCACCTCGGCGATGCGCTTGCGCCGCTCCTCCGTCAGCAGCGCCCCCGTGGGGTTGTGACACGTGGGCTGGGTGTAGAGCAGCCGCACGGTGCCGCCACGGCACGCCGCCTCGAAGGCGTCGGGCACCAGCCCCTGCGCGTCCATGGCCACCCCCTGCAGCCGCAACTGGAAGCGCCGCGCCAGCACCTTCACCCCCGGGTACGTGAGCGCCTCGGTGGCCAGCGTGTCCCCCGGCTTCGTGAGCGCCGCCAGCGCCACCTCCATGGCGTGCTGTCCGCCCGCGCACACCACCACCTGCTCCGGCTTCACCTGCAGCCCGAAGCGCGAGGCCCACGCCGCTCCCGCGACGCGGTGCGCCGTGGTGCCCGCGGCCGGCTGGTACGCCAGCAGATCCGCCAGCCGCGACGTCCGGCCCAGCTCCTCCAGCGAGCGGCGGAGCGCCTGGCTCGCCGGGTCCCCCTCGGGCGTCGCGGGCGCGTTGATGCCCAGCTCCACCGGCGAGGCGTCATCCTCCAGGTCCACCGGCTTGGGCATGTACGCGGGCACCTCGCGGTCCCTCACGAAGGTGCCGCGTCCCACCTCACCGCTCACCAGCCCGCGCTTGTCGGCCTCGGCGTAGGCGCGCGTCACCGTCCCCACGGTGACCCCCACCCGCTCCGCCAGCTCCCGGTGTGTGGGCAGCCGGGTGCCCGGGGTCAGACGCCCCGCGTCAATGTCCTCGGCGAGCGCATCCGCGATGGCCCTGTAGAGCGGCCCGCTGCGTCCCCGGAGCTCCGGCGTCCAACTTGTCATAGTGACAATCGATACACTTGACGGAATACCGCTGCCAACGTAACTGATTGTCTCGATTCTACCCGGAATTGTCACCCATGTTTCGGGAGAAGCGCGAGCCACTGGGGCATGCCCGGGCCCCGGACGGGAATCACCCCGTCCCCTCTTCACGAGGAGCCGAAGCATGTTGCCCATCGAGGTCCAGCGCTCCGCCACCCCGAAGACCCGGCCCGCCCCCGAGGGGCTCGGCTTCGGCAAGTACTTCACCGACCACATGTTCCGGATGGACTACTCGCCGGAGCGGGGCTGGCACCAGGCGCGGATCCTGCCGCACGGGCCGTTGGGGTTGGACCCGGGCGCGGCGGTGTTCCACTACGCGCAGGCGGTGTTCGACGGCTCGAAGGTGTTCCGCGGCAAGGACGGGCAGCTGCGCGCCTTCCGGGTGCTGGACCACAGCAAGCGGCTGGCGGCGAGCGCCGAGCGGCTGGCGATGCCGCCGGTGCCGCCCGAGGTGGCGCGCGAGGCCATCGAGGCGCTGGTGAAGGTGGACGCGGACTGGGTGCCGAGCGCCCCGGGCACGTCGCTGTACGTGCGGCCGGTGGTGATGGCCTCGGAGGCCTTCCTCGGGGTGCGCCCGGCGGACAAGTACATCTTCTTCATCATCCTCAGCCCGGTGGGCAGCTACTTCTCCGGCGGTGCGGAGCCGGTGCGCATCTGGGTGGAGCAGCAGCACACGCGCGCGGCGCCGGGTGGACTGGGTGGCGCGAAGGCGGCGGCCAACTACGCGGCGGGCCTGCAGGCCTCGGTGGAGGCCAAGAAGCGCGGGTACGCGCAGGTGCTGTGGCTGGACGCGCTCGAGCACCGCTACATCGAGGAGGTGGGCACGATGAACCTCTTCGTGCGCATTGGCGACGAGCTCATCACCCCGCCGCTGGACGGCACCTTCCTGCCGGGCATCACCCGCGAGAGCGTGCTGACGCTGCTGCGCGACTGGGGCACGAAGGTGAGCGAGCGCAAGCTGTCCATCGACGAGCTGCGCGAGGCGCACAAGAAGGGCGAGCTGCGCGAGGTGTTCGGCACGGGCACCGCGGCGGTCATCTCCCCGGTGGGCGCGCTGGGCTTCCAGGAGGGCCAGCTCGTCATCGGTGACGGCAAGGTGGGCGAGCTGTCGAAGCGCCTCTACGACACCGTCACGGGCATCCAGTACGGCACGCAGCCCGACCGCCACGGCTGGATGACGCTCATCAAGTAGTGCGTGATACTCCCGGGCCCGGGGCGGCGAGAGTCTCTCCGGGTCCTGCCCGAGGTACGCGGTAGAGACTCCCCTCACGAGGTCTCCCGATGGAACCGAGGAATCCCGATTACGCACGCGACGTGGAGGAGCTCTTCCGCAAGGCGGCGTTCGTCATGGACGTGGGCTACGAGCTGGTCGCCATCTCTCCCGGGCGGGTGGAGACGCGGCTGACGGTCCAGCCCCGGCACCTGCAGCAGGACGAAGTCATCCACATGGGCGTGCAGGCGACGATGGCGGACCACACCGCGGGCGCGGCGGCGGGCTCGCTGATCGCCGCGGACCAGCTGGTCCTCACCACGGGCTTCACCATGAACCTGCTCCAGGCGGCCGTGGGCGAGGAGCTGCGGTGCCGCGCCCAGGTGCTGCGCGCCGGGCGGACCCTCTCCGTCGTCGAGTCGGAGGTCCACGCCGTGGCCCGGGGCCAGGAGAAGCTCGTCTCGAAGGCCACGGTGACGCTGGCGGTACTGGCCCGGAAGCGCTGAGCCGAGGGAGGCCCGCCGGGCGCGCTCGCGAGCAACTGGTCTGACTGTCAGACCAGTTCGTGAAGAGCGCGCCCGGGAGGTGGTATGCCCGGCGGCATGAACACGGACGTGCTGCTGGAGACGCGGGGGCCCGTGGGCCTGGTGACGCTCAACCGCCCGAAGGCGCTCAACGCGCTCGACCTGGGGATGATTCGCGCGCTGCACCCGGCGCTGGCGGCCTGGGCGAAGGAGCCCTCGGTGAAGGCCGTGGTGATTCGCGGCGCTGGCGGCCGCGCGTTCTGTGCCGGCGGTGACGTGCGCGCCGTGGCCGTCTCGCTGGGCTCGCCCGCACCCGAGGGACAGGAGCCCCTCTCCCGCTCCTTCTTCCGCGAGGAGTACCGGCTCAACCACCTCATCCACCACTACCCCAAGCCGTACATCGCGCTCGTGGATGGCATCAGCATGGGCGGAGGGCTCGGGCTGTCCGTGCACGGCTCGCACCGCGTCGTCACCGAGCGGCTCGTGCTCGCCATGCCCGAGACGGCGATTGGATTGTTCCCCGACGTGGGCGGTGGGTGGTTCCTCCCGCGCTTTCCGGGCGAGGCCGGCACGTACCTCGGGCTCACGGGCACCCGGTGCAACACCGCGGATGCGATGTGGCTCGGGTATGGAACACAGCACGTGACGCACGACACGCTGGACGCAGTGGTGGACGCGCTCGCCGCCACGGATTGGAGCGTGGGGGCAGCGCGCGACGTGGCCACACGGGTGCTGTCCGGCTTCACCACCGAGCCCGGGCCTTCGCCGCTGAGCGCGCACCGCGAGACCATCGACCGGTGCTTCTCGAAGAACCGGGTGGAGGACATCCTCGCGGCGCTGGAGGCCGAGCGCACGCCGTGGGCCGAGGAGACGCGGGCCACGCTGGGGCGCATGTCGCCCTCGAGCCTGAAGGTGACGCTGCGCCAGTTGCGGCTGTGCCGGAGCAGGCCCTACGACGAGGTCGTCACCGTGGAGTACCGGCTGAGCCAGCACTGCACCGCGCTGCCGGACTTCCGCGAGGGCATCCGCGCCGTGCTCGTGGACAAGGACAACCGCCCCAGGTGGAACCCGCCCACCCTGGCCGAGGTGCGTGAAGCGGACGTGGAGGCGTGCTTCTCGCCACTCGGGGACAGGGACCTGGTCGTGCCACACTGATAGTGATGAACGACCCTCACCCCAGCCATCTCCCTGTTCAGTAGCGAAGAGCGGCATTATGGCAGTCCTCAACGCCCAGAGAGGGCAGCTAAGCCGTGCTTGAGTGCCTGCCGGGCGAGTACGCCAGCCCGCGCCTGTTTCGACTCTGTGTGAGGCCCAACTAGCCAAGAGGGTTGGCTTGATAGCAGGGCAGCATCTGCGCAAGCCGACGCTCCTACCTCTCCTTCCCTACAGCTTGACGAGAAATTGTGACTCGGGCGTTAATCGCGAGCCCTAGAAACTCACCACGGACCTACATGCTCTCCCTCATCGACCCGGGGCACATCCTCTTTCTGCTCAGCAAGGTGGCAGTCTCGGAAGATGAGCTTCAGCGCTACACGGAACTCGCTCGCTCGCTGCAGGACAGCCATCGCAACGAGGTGCTCGAGCTACTTGAGCAGCAGTATCAAGAGGGATGCAGGGACCGCCTCTTGGGCATCTGGAGCAACTTCCAGGGACGTAAGGCGGTCTTCCTCTGGAAGCTCCTCATCATGGGCGAACTCGATGGCGAAAAGGAACTGCGTGAGGCGCTCGTAGCGGCAATCCGGCGAAGTGTGGATGAGGGGTTCGCGCCTAGGGACCTTGGCACGACGTGGGTGACATTCCCCAAGAAGAAGAGGCCGAAAGCTGGCGACTCATGGGTAGAGCGCATCCGCGTGAACGATGGCCAGTTGACCCTTGAGGTTCGTATCGTCAAGCCGCACAAGTTCACCGACCCTGAGGGTCAACCTGAGAAGCGGCTCAGTAGTACCTTGGTTACCCTCGTCCTCAATGTGAACGCGCAGGTGCCACTGCTGAAATCCTTCGCTGCTGCAAGCGACAGTCGCACTGCAGTCATTACTTTCATCGGCTGGCTGACCGGCAAAGCTCTGGGCAAGAAGCGGGGGGACCATCTCGCGTACGTCGAGCCGATCACCTTCACTAAGGAGCAAATGCTGCTGCTTGAGCGGCGCCTCAGCCTAGAGAACTTCAGCATCACCGCGCCAGATAACGAGGGCAGGTACACCAGCATGACGCTCGTGTCCCGGATGGAGCTGGATCAGTACGTCCCCTTCGAAGCGGACGATGAACTCGCCCAGCGCCAGCGCAGGGGCAACGTCCACAAGGGCTTCTTCAACTTCCGCTTTGACCATGACGATGGGTACATGGAGATCGCTCAGGTGGGATTTTCGCTTCGGGGCAAGCACCAGCACTTGACTTTTCCTCGGCGCCTTAGCATCCCCGCCATGGAGAAAATCATCGAAGCGGTGTACGATCAAGCGACTGGTCGCGTGGCCGCTGCGAAACCGGCCATTGCAGCAACGAGCGGTGTCAGACGCAGCCGTTAGAGTGGGTTCATGGAAACCACGAGCTCACAGTTCGTTCCGGGCGAGATTCTGGAGCAGCTGACGCTGGGGTATCTTGAGCGGCGCTGGACTCGGTTCTACCCAAGCCAATTCACGGCTGCTCAACTCGGGACTGAGGAGCAGATCGTCAAGACGCTCATGGGACTGAGCGAAGCACAGTTCCTGATCGTTAAGGTCACCCTGTTCTGCGACGAAGGGCATGACTTCTGGCGTGGTCCGTATGAGATCCTGCCGAAGCAAGCGGGACGAACATGTCCCTATTGCGATGAGACAGCGCCTGAGGAATGCGAGAACATGGAGCTCGAGTTCGAACTCGCCCCCTCGTGGCGGGCTCAACTCGACAAGTCTCAAAAAAAAACTCCAACGTTCCGCCTTTGAAGCTCCCAGACCCCGATGTGGTGTCCCACAAGGTGGGGCAGGATGCAGCACGAATCGTTTACAATCACATCGAAAACAGGGGTACCCTCATCATGGCTTCAGAGGGAAGCGGGATGCAGGGTATCAACATAAATAATGCGGGGCCGGAGGGGTTTATGACTAACGATCCAAAGCGCGACCAAATACCTAGCGAGGGCATCAACGTCACCGCCGTAAAGAAGAGTACAGCAAAGAACATTGAGTCGGACGGAATGAGCGTTCGCGTCCACTCCGAGGATGAATCCATCGTCGAAGGTGTAAAGGGTCGATCGGTCACGGCGAGTTCTTTGAGCCACTGGCTGCCCAAGCACAAGACGAAGATCATCGTGGCCGCAATTACCACTGGTGGCTCAATAGCGGTTCTGCTGCTCAAATACTTCCTATCAAAGTAGACCACTGCTGATGTCTGGTTGACTGAAATTATGGGCCGCACGCGACGTGGCCACGCGAGTTCTGTCCGGCTTCGCCACCGAGCCAGGGCCCTCGCCGCTGAGTGAGCACCGCGAGGCCATCGACCGGTGCTTCTCGAAGGACCGGGTGGAGGACATCCTCGTGACGCTGGAGGCCGAGCGCACGCCGTGGGCCGAGGAGACGCGGGCCACGCTGGGGCGCATGTCGCCCTCGAGCCTGAAGGTGACACGGCGCCAGGTGCGGCTGTGCCGGAGCAGGCCCTACGACGAGGTCGTCACCGTGGAGTACCGGCTGAGCCAGCACTGCACCGCACTGCCGGACTTCCGCGAAGGCATCCGCGCCGTGCTCGTGGACAAGGACAACCGCCCGAAGTGGAACCCGCCCACCCTGGCCGAGGTGCGTGAAGCGGACGTGGAGGCGTGCTTCTCGCCACTCGGGGACAGGGACCTGGTGGTGTGACCGTACGGGGACGCCCGCATGAAAAGACCCTTCTTGCCCCTGTTCTCGCTCTGGCTGTCCCTCGCCGCCCTGTCGTTGTCCGGGTGCGGTACGACGTCTCCCATCTCACGCGCCTGGGTGGAAGCAACCCAGGACGACCCCCTTGCATGTGAGGACCCGGGCGCGGACCAGTGCGTCGTCCTTGCGTGCGACGGCGAGCAAGGCGAGTGCGGCATCTTCCGTTGCGAGGACGTGGACCCGGAGGCGGTGACGCGCGCGTCCCTGGCACACGGCGCGGAGTTGGCGCGGGGAGGCGCGTACTACCGCCCTCCCTTTCGCGGTCCAGGACCCACTCGCAACTGGAGGCGCACTGGACTGCGGGATGGTGTTCGACCACGGCTGACGTTCCACTTCCGCTACCGCGATGGCTACCTCCCCGCCTTCCCGAGACTCGAAGGCAAGCTGGTCAAACACCACCTCTTCCCCCAAGCGCAGGACCTCGCGGCGTGGTTCGTGCGGAATGGCATCAATCCTCACGAGTGGACGATGGTCATCCCGGAGCACGCACACCTGCGCATCCACAGGGGCGGAGGACGCGGCGGCGCGTGGAATGAGGCCTGGCGCGAGTTCCGGAATGCCAATGCCACACGCAAGGTGCCGCCGGCGGAGCTCCTGGCCAAGGCCTTCGAGCTGGCCTACCGCTTCGACATCGTCGGGCCCATCGTGCCTTACGGTCACACGCTCGTCCCACCCGGTCCCCAGATATTCGTCCCATGAGGAGCGAGCAAGGCGGAAGGACTCCATGAAGTTCTATCGGATTCGGCAAGATGAAGCGCCGCGGTACACGGGCAACTTGAACGCCGCGCACAAATGGGGGCTGCCCGGCATCGAGTTCATTTGCCCTGTCTGTAACCTCGGCGGAAAGATGACGGCGGCGCAGTATCCCTGCGTGGACTTGTCCCACCTGCCGGAGGAGGAGCAGAAGAAGCTGTCCGACCCGCAGCCCGTGCCATACGAGGAGTTCTCCCGACTGCGAGAGCTGGTGCGCCCACTGGCTCCCCCGGGTGCCGCACTGGAGTCCGGGGCGGAGTTCGGCCCGCTGACGGGAACGGCCTCCGGGTACTTCGGCCAGCTGTTCATGCAAAACCCCTGGTCTCTCTACGTGCGCCGCGAGGCGCTGGAGAAACTGCGAGCCGCCGGGGTACGCGGCCTTCACGGTTGCCCGCTCAACGTGCGCTTCCGGCAGAAGAACCATCCGGAGCTGATGGACCTGCAGCTCGAGCTACGCGGCCAGTTCCATCCCGACTGCCTGCCTCGGAATCGCGAGCCTCCGTGCCCCTCGTGTGGCCTCGACAAGGGCTACAAACTCCCGCAGCCGCCCATCCTCGCCGCCTCGTCACTGCCCGAGGATCTGGACGTATTCCGGCTGGCTGATTGGTCCACGCTCATCATCGCCAGCGAGCACCTGGTGGAGACGGTGACGCGGCTGGAGCTGGACGGGGTGGTGTTCCAGGAGCTGGAGGCTCGCTGAGCCGGGCGCGTCTATCCGTCGGTGTATGCGGTCAGCACGGCCGGGCCAGGCGTCAGCGCGAAGGCGAGGGTGCCATCACCGAGCTGCCCTTCCTCACCGAAGCCCCAGGTCCAGACGGTGCCATCCGTCTTCATCACCACGGTGTACTTCGCGGCGAAGGCCACGGTGCGAGTCCTGGGGATGACGGTCACCTGCTCGGGCGTCGTGCGGTAGTCCTCCAGGCCTCCACCGGGCACCTTGCCGCCCCAGCTCCAGAAAGTGCCGTCCGACTTCTCCGCCAGCGAGACCCCATCCCCCGGGAGGGCAATGATGCCGGTGAGTCCTGTCACCCGGACGGGGGTCGTCCGCTGGGTCGTCGTCCCGTCGCCGAGCTGGCCGTTGCCGTTCTCACCCCAGGCCCACACGGTGCCGTCCGACTTCAAGGCCAGCGAGGAGAGATCTCCGGCGGAAATGGCCACCACCGAGGTGAGCCCCTGCACCTGGACGGGTCTGGTGCGGACGGTCGTCGTCCCGTCGCCGAGCTGGCCGTTGCCGTTCTCACCCCAGGCCCACACGGTGCCATCCTTCTTCAGCGCCAATCCGAAGTATCTCCCCGCGGAGATGGCCGTCACCTCCGTGAGGCCGTCGACTCGCACGGGAGTCGGGTGGAAGGTCGTCGTCCCGTCTCCGGCCTGTCCGGAGTCGTTGTTGCCCCAGGCCCACACAGTGCCATCCGTCTTCAGCGCCAACGCATGGCGCAAGCCCGCGGAGACGGCCGCCACTCCGCTGAGATCCGTCACCTGCACGGGGGACGTCAGGAAGCTCAACGACGGCCCGTTGTGGATATCGAGACCCCAGGCCCAGACGTTCCCGTCCGACTTCACCGCCAGCGAGAAATCATCTCCTGCTCGGGTGGCCACGACTCCGCCGAGTCCCGCCACCTGCACGGGCCTGGCGCGAGTGGTGGTCGTCCCGTCGCCTAGCTGAGCGAATCTGTTGGCGCCCCAGCCCCAGACGGTGCCGTCCGTCTTCAGTGCCAATACGTAGGAGTTCGACGCGGAGAGGGCCTGCACCCCCGAGAGGTCGGAGACCCGCACGGGCGTGACACTGCCGATCGGCCTCCCATTCCCGAGTTGGCCATACAGGTTGTCGCCCCATCCCCAGACGGTCCCGTCCCTCTTCATCGCCAGGGAGGACCCATACCCGGCGGCCACGGCCAGCGCCCCGGTGAGCCCATGCACCTGGACAGGGGTCTTCCGCTCGGTATTCGTCCCGTCACCGAGCGCCAGGTGTTGAGGGAGAAGCCCGCGGCGCTGCTTCCGGTGCTCTCGCTCACGGGAAGGACGAGGCTGAGGCCCGCCAGGGCGCCCTGTGAGTCCGTCACCGTGAGCGTGAGGGTGGCGCGGCCCGTGTCCGGTGGCGCCGTCCAGGTGGTGGAGCCGCTCGAAGTGGAGGAGAAGGAGCCCGCCGAGGCCGTCCAGGCATAGGTGAGGGTGTCGCCCGGATTGGCATCCCAGGCCGTAGCCGCCAGGGAGAGCGTGCCTCCCGGAGCCACGGAGCCGGGACCGGCCACGAGCGACGTGAGGACAGGGGCCACGTTCACCGGGGGCTCCGGGGGACTCATCTCGCGAAGGGAGAGGGAGACCACGGTGACCTGCTCGTCGGCGAGCGTGATGCCCGTGGCCTCTCCGACCTGGAGCCGGGTGCCCGCGGAATCGAAGGCCTCCGCCGAGAAGGTATGGACGGCACCGGTGGGCAGCTCCGCGACGACACCGGTCCACTGACCGCCCCTGCGGCCGAGGTTCACGGTGCGCGAGTCATTGCCCGGTGCGCTCACCGTCAGCGACACCCGGGCGACACTGCTCGGCGAGGCCAGGCTCGCCTGGACCGTCCCCCATACCTGCACCGAACCGGTGGACTTCTTGGGAGCACAGCCCGTCGCGATCATCCACAGCCCGGCCAGCAGGCCGAACAAGAGCACCTTCGTCCTGGAGCGCATGAATCCCTCTCTCCGAGGTCATCCGTCAGCGGGGTGGATTCTATCGGCATTCCAGAGCCGGGGCTGGAAAGGAAGTCATCCGCGGGCTGGGAACGAGCAGTGCGGATGCGCCTCCGTCCGAGCGGCGGACGGGCACGAAAACCACGTGTCGGCTCTCTCCCTCACAAAATCAGGGAGGTTGTCCGCCTTCATTGGGGAGTGATTTCCCCTGGAGGTGTCACATGATGAAGAGGGCTTGGACCTGGGTAGGGCTGACTGCTTTGCTGGCCACCCTGGGCGGATGCAGCCATGTGGAGAAGGTCAACGACAAGCTCGAGGGAATCGCCGACGGATTGAGCGACGTCACGACCGGTGTGAAGGAGATCAACGGCACATTCCAGGGCAAAGTGTTCACGGAAGAGGAGACGCCCGCGACGGAAGAGCAGCCAGCGGAGCAACCCCTCCCAGAACCCACTGACTCGTTGAAGGAGTGGGTGAAACCCGAAGAGGTTCCCCCGGTGGAAGACACCGTCGGTCCCCAAAGCAAGGCGCCATCGAACACCTATTCCCGTGAGTGGTACGTGAGCCCCTCGGGCTCGGACAGCGCGGCGGGTTCACGCGACGCGCCCTTTCGGACCATCAGCCGGGCCGTCAAGGCCGTGAGCCCCGGAGAGCTCATCCGGGTCCAGGCGGGCGAGTACGCGGAGAGCGTCGTCATCGATGGCAACGTCCGGGCGGGAACGGCGAAGGCTCCCATCCTCCTGAAGGGCGAGCGCATGCCGAGACTCGTCCCGGGCAAGGCCTCCGGAGCGCTGGTGCAGGTCCGCAAACCCCACTGGCGCATCGAGGGCTTCGAGGTGGATGTCCGGAGACAACCCCGCTTCGCCGTCCTCTTCGCGGGCAACACCGAGGGCTCCTCCCTGGCCCACTCCCACCTGCACGACGGGAAGCTCGGGGGCGGGGTCACCACCCATGGAGGCGCGCGAGGGGTGACCATCGAGCGCAACCACATCCATGGCTTCCGCAGGGACCCGGACGACTCCCATGGCGTGGTCGTCCAGGCCACCTCCCGCGACATCGTCATCCGGGACAATGACATCCATGGCAACTCGGGCGACTCGGTGCAGTGCCTCAAGCCGGACAATGCCAGCCAGGAGCCCGCCCGGGGCGTGCTCATCGAACGCAACCACCTCCATGAGAACGGCGAGAACGCCGTGGACATCAAGACCTGCCGCGACGTGGTCATCCGCGGCAACCGCATGCACGGCTTCAAGCTGTCAAAGACATCCAAAGGCGAGGCGGTCGTCGTGCACTACTCCGCCAGCGACGTGCGCATCGAGGACAACGACATCGCCCAGGCGGGCCGGGGCATCTCGATCGGAGGCGTCAAGGAGGGCCCCAATCCCCTCAACGTGATGGTGCGCGGCAACCGCATCCGTGACATCGCCTCGGACGGACACGGCACCGGCATCCGCGTCGAGAACGCCCGGAAGGTCCAGCTCCTCCAAAACGTCATCGAGAACACGGACAGCTACGGGGTGATGGTGGGAGTGGGTGCCAACAAAGACCCCAGCGAGGATCTGATCGTCAGGAACAACGACATCCGCACGGGCATGCTCGTCCGCGTGGGCCCCAAGCGCCCCCGGCTCGACATGGATGACAACCGCTACCGCGCGGGAGGCCTGCTCAAGGCCGATCAGCGCGTGGAGACCCGGGACCTGACCCGGTGGAAGCAGGCGACGGGGTTGGACCAGAAGAGCGCCTATCAGTAACGGGAAGGCGCAGCACGGCCTCGAGCCGCTCCACCAGCTCGGTCCACCGCGCCGGACCGGCGGGCCCACCCCGATAGCGCGCCTCGCGGTAGTGCGCGAGGAACTCGGCCGCCACGTCCGCCACCGCGTCCCCTCGCGCCGCGCGCAGCCGCGACAGCAGCTCGTCGTCCGTCTCCGAGGGCGCTGGCACCAGGCCCGCCCTCCGCTTCAGCGTCCTCAGGTAGCGCGCGTAGGCCGCCGCGAGCTTCGCGTCCCGGGTGTCCAGGGCTCCGCGCCCCGCCTTCACCCGGCCGCCCGTCCGCCGTCCCCGCCACCACCGCCACAGCGCCCCCGCCGTGAGGAGCGCCCAGAACACCGGCGAGCTTCCCACCGCGCGAAGCTGGTCCATCGGGTGGTAGCGCAGCGCCGCACCCAGCTTCCGGAAGAACGTCCCCACCGCGCCCACGACATTCCCGAGCAACCCCGGTGGCCCCTGCGTCAGCCCGAGCGCCTCGTCCCGGCTGCGCCACGGCGTCGGGTCGAAGGCCACGAAGCGCCCCTCGTCCGCGAGGTACACCTCCACCCAGGCGTGCGCATCCCGCTCACGCACCAGCGTGGCCCCGGTGAGCGTGTTGCGCTCCTCGGGCGCGAAGCCCCCCACCACCCGCGTCGGCACGCCCTGGGTGCGCAGCAGCGCCGCCATCGCGCTCGCGAAGTACGTGCAGTACGCCGCCCGCTTCTCCCGCACCAGCACCGCCAGCGGGCTGCCCTCTCCCTTCAGGTTCACGTCCAGCGAGTACTCGAAATGGTGGTGGAAGTACGTCTCCAAGGCCTCCGCCTTCTCGCGCGCCGTGAGCGCCTTCCCGGTGAGCGCCTCCGCCAGCGGGCGCAGCTCCGCCTTCAGCTCCTCCGGAAGCGTGGTGAGCGACTCCCCCGGCGCGGCCTCCGGCGGCAGGCGCTCCTCCGGGCTCGCGTGCAGCACGAGCGCGGTTCCCTCCAGTCCCTCCCCCTTCATCACCCAGCCGCCCTGGACCTCGGGCCGGGCGCCATCCACCCCGCGCATCCCCGCGGGTGCCGGCAACCACGCCCCCAGGGGCGCCAGCACCGTCAGCGCCAACAACCGCTCCTCCCCCGCCCCGCCCGAGGGCAGCGTCAGCCGCTCCTTCGCCAGCGCCGCCGAGGTCGTCCACCGCTCGCCATCGAACGCGTCGAACACCCGCATGCGCAACCGCTCGGGCCTCGCGCCGGACACCACCAGCAGCGCCCGCTCGGAGCCTCGGGGGATGCGGGAGATGGAGCGGATGTCCACCTGCGACTGGAACTCCGCGCCGCCCCCGGAGCCCGTGCCGCTCGTCATCCGGTACACCGCGTCCATCAACAGGCCCTCGCTGGCCGCCACCGTGCGCGCCAGCAACAGCGCCAGCCCCACCAGCAGCACGGTGAAGACGCCGAAGCCCACCGCGCCCCGGAGACCCGTGCGGAGGAAACCGCCCTCGACGAAGGCGACCAGCAGCACGCTCAGCACCACCGCGCCCAGCACCCACGCCATGCCCGGAAGGGCTCGCACCCGCATGCTGAGCGCCACCAAGAGGCACGCGTACGTCCAGGCGTAGTAGCGGTTGCGGCCCAGCCCGCACAGCACGCACAGCCCCACCAGGGCCCCGCACACCGGACCGAAGATGGAGGGCGGGAAGGGTGCCGTCGGCGGCACGCTCACCCCGAGCATCACCACGCCCACCGCGAAGCCCAGGGCGCCGGCGAGCAGCAGGCGCGCCGGGGTGTAGTCGAGCCGCACGCCCGCCAGCACCGCCCACAGCATTACCACCATCGCGGGCGCGCACACGAGCCACCGGCCGTGTGCCACCGCGTGCAGCACGAGCGCCGCGAACACCGGCAGCAGCTCGATGAGCCGCGCACCCCGGGAGATGTGACCGTGAGGCTCACTCATGACAGCTCCACCACCTCTTCGGGGGCCAGTCCCACGGGCTTGCGGTCCGGCCTCACCGAGAGCACCCGCACCGCCACCCCGTGCGCCTTGAGCTTCTCCACCAGCGCCGCGCGCGAGGGCTCCCAGTCCATCACCACGAAGATGACGGCGGACAGCTGGCTGGACTCGGGCAGCAGCGCCGCCTCCAGCGCCTCCATGTCCAGCTGGTCCCCCGGCTCCAGCGCGGCGAGGATTTCCAGGATGTGCTCGAAGTGCGCCAGCGCGCGGCCCGCCTGGAAGTGGAACACCTGGGGCCCGGCGGCGAACAGGTCGATGATGTACTCCTGCCGCGCGAGCACGTCCGCCATGCCCGCCGCCAGCGAGAGCGCCTGCTCCAGCAGCACGTCCTCCTTCGCCGAGCGCGACTGCACGTCGAGCACCAGGGCCAGCCGGACGAAGAACTCCTCCTGGAACTCCTTCACCACCAGCCGGCCGGTGCGCGCGAAGGAGGGCCAGTGGATGTCCCGCGTGCGGTCCCCCTCGTGCCAGTCACGGGTGCCGAAGAACTCGGTGGAGTCGCCCACCTGCGAGGCCACGGCGATGCCGCCGGGCTGGTAGTTGCGCCCGTGCGGCACCTCGAGCGACTCGAGCGGGGTGAAGCGCGGGTACACGAGCAGCCGGTCCTTCGCGGACGAGCGCCTCGGCCACTTCACCAGCGCCGAGGGGAAGAGACTCGCGGCCTGGAGCGCGCCCACCTGGTAGACGCCCCGGGTGGAGCAGCGCAGGCGCAGGGTGACCTCTGCGCGCTCACCGGGCGCGAGCGAGTCGATGACGGGGGGCTCGCCCACGGCGCGCAGCTCGGGGGGCAGGTCTCGCTCCTCCACGGCGATGTGGCGCACGGTGCGCCGGCCGGTGTTCTCCACGCGCACGCGGTAGGTGAGCGTGTCACCCGCGGAGACGGGAGGCGGGAGCAGGCGCGTGAGGGAGACGCGGGGCCGGAAGGGCGCGCCCACCACGGCGGCGGCCACCAGCGCGGAGACGGAGAAGGAGAAGAAGAGGATGAGCGGCGTGACGAGCCCGCCGAGCAGCAGCAACGCCGCGGCCAGCGCCGCCCACAGCACCACGCGTCCCACGGGAGTGAGCAGGCCGTTGTACCGGTCCTGGAGGAAGCGGATGAACCCATGCTCCTCGGCCGGCATGAAGAAGGACCAGCGGTGACGTCGGGCCATGCGCGGCGTTTTCCTCGAGAACCAGGAAGAGGTGGGCGGACAGAGGTCGGCTCACATTGGAGCAGACCGCACCGATCCATTCCAGGGACCCCGAGCTATGCCAGGTCCAAGGCCCAGGTGCCGTCCTCCCACCGCTGCAAGGCTTGCTGTGCCTCGAAGGAAACCATCCCTTCTCCCCTGGCGGCCTCTTCCAGAACCGCCTTGGCCTCCCTCGTGCGATAGCGAAGCAGGCAAGCAGCCGCCGTGACCCGGACGTCCATACGTGGGTGCTGGAGAAGAACGGCAAGTGCATCTCGCCCCGCATCTCCCTGGGCACGCAGCTTCTTGAAAGCCGCGATGTACCGGTCGGCATGCGTGCTACCGGCCTTGGAGTCTCCCCTCCAGACCGCGTCGGTCCCAGCCTCCACATGCCGGGCGAACTCCTCGACGAGCTTTTCGAGCTCCATCACCAGACTCCCTTTTGAACTCTCTCGATGGCCAACAGCCCGAACTTGCGCTGGGCCTCGTAGGACTGCGTGCTCAACCACTGCCGCACGGTAAGGTCCGTCGAGCCGGTAACCGACAAGTTCTTTCTCGAGTAGAAAGCACTCAGACGGGTGTGCAGCGCCTCTTCCAACTGGATGACGTTCTCGGTGTTGTGAACCGCATGGGGGCCGAACCGCTGGATATTGCTCTCCGTCTGCTCCACGATGTGGTGCCAGTGCTTGCCCTTGCCCGCTGCTCCAGGGCGATGACGAGACTGTCTTCAATCACTGCCACTGCGCTCACCTGCCCCACGGCTCCCAGTCGAATGCCCAACTGAGAGGCCCCCACCGCCGCTGCTTCCGGGAAATGGGGCAGCATCGACAGCCGTGAGGCCAACCACGCGCCGCCCCCGACCATGCCTTGACTCACCACCACCGTCACCGCGAGGACGAAGACGCGCGCGACCCCGGGTCCCACCACGCGCCCGAAACGCTGGCTGGCCTCCTGCAACTCCTCGAAGGTGGTGGCCCTGTCGGTGGAGCGCTTCAGTTCGAAGCTCGCCTTCACCACGTCCAGGAAGACATCCACCCCCAGGTAGATCAGCATCACCGCCGATAAGAGCGGAGGGTCAGGGGCGCTTCGAGCACCAGCCGCGTCAGCGCCACCTCGAACGAGTTCGCATCCACCGCCACTGACTTGTTCCAGGTGGACGGCCTGTACTCCAGGGACTCCCCCTGACCGATGTCGAGGCGCACGACGCGCGTGGAGCTACAGGCGCACAGCAGGAGCAGCAGCGTCGCAAGGCTCGAACGCGAAATCACGGAGCGGCCTCCAACTCAAGGCGGTTCAAACAAATGGAGCTTCCATGGAGGTCAGCTCACATTGGAGCAGACCGCACGAGGAACGGAAGGCCGTTCAGCCGGGGACCCCTGTCTCCGTCGGAGACTTCCGTGCCGGCGCCTCCCCGCCCGGCGTCGACTCCACTCCCGGCGCGGGCTCGGACGCTTCCGGTGCTGGCGCGTTCACCAGGTTGTTCGCCAGGACGCGGGACACATTTCGCGCGGGCCGGGTGGAACCGCGGGCCTCGGCACCCTCCGGCTCCACCAGCGAGCCCAGGAGTTGATCGAGCAGCGCGTCCACCTGCTCCGCAGTCGCCTCACCCGAGACATCCTTGCGAAAGCGCATGATCGACATGGCGAGCTTCGTGCGTTGCTGCAACAGCTCCCCTGCGGCCCGGGCCTTGATCGCATGCTCCTGCGCGGTGATGACTTCCTGGGTGCTGCCCTTCACCAGGGATTCGATGGTCTCCACCAACCGGAGCAGGATGCGGTGGACGGCGGAACCGGAGAATCCGCCCAGCATCGCCATCAAGGGCCGGCCGAAGCTGAAGGCCGCATCCTGGGGGATGGGGACCAGCGTGACGAGGATGAAGCCGGAGATCACCCCGAGGAGGAAGCGGATCCAATAGGAGCCCTCGCTGTCCGGATCGAAGTTGCGCTGGACGATGCGGCTCTCGACCTCGAAGAGGGCGGCGAAGCATGCGCCCAGCCCCGCGGCGGCCAGGAGGAAGAGCTCATTGATGAGCAGGCCCACCCCTTCGCCGTCGAGGAGATCCCTGGGCCGTCGCGCCGAGAGCTGGGCTCCCCCCTTCTGTCCTTCCTGGGCCTGGGCCTGCTGGGCCACCCCCGTCTGCTCCTCCTGGGTCTGGGCTCCCTCCGCATGTGCCTCCGGGGCATGGGTCGCATTGACCTGCGGCGTGACCGCGAGCGACTCATCGGAGGAGCCGATATGGGGGGACAGACTGATGGAGATGAACGCCACCAGGCACAGGATGCCCGTCTGCATCAGCCGCCGGACGAGCGGAACCGAGCCCAGGAAGCGGAACCGGTCATTCGCCGACTCGCGAATGACCGAGATGCCCCGGGGCGTGGCGGGTGAGACGCACTTGGCGAGCTGCTCGTGCATGGCCGCGATGTCCGTGAGGTCCATCGCCTGGCCGTCCGCCGCGAGCGCCGTCTGCAACCGCCGCACCGCCTCCTGGGGAATGGTGCGTCCGGAGGTGGCGACGAACTCCACCATGCTCTCGCACTCGTAGAGCAGCTTCTGTCTCAGCGCCGCGTAATCCGCCTTCACTTCTTTCGACACGGTCGTCCCCCGGAGGATGGCGAGCCGTCGTCCGGGCTCCGAGCCATCCGCTCCCGAGCATATCGTGTCACCGCGCCCTGGCCTACCGGGGCACCGGCACGGAGCCGACGAGCTCCTTCGTGAGCGCTCGCTTGTCCGCTCAACACAACCTCAGTAGCCGAGATCGAGCTCCTGGGCTTCAGCGGCCAGCTCGCTCAGGACCTGCTCCTGACGCTGCTCCTCCCGACGTTTGTAGGCGAGCAGCTCCTCGAAGCGGATGCGGCGATGGGTCCCCACCTTGTGGAACGGAATCTTTCCCTGGTCGAGCAGTCCGATGAGGAACGGGCGTGAGACGTTCAGGAGGTTGGCTGCCTCCTGGGTGGTCAGCTCGGCATGGATGGGAACGACGGTCACCGCATGGCCCTGGGCCATCTGCTCCAGGATCTTCACGAAGAGCTCGAACGCCTCTCGCGGCACGGAGATGGACTCCTGCTCGGCGGGTGCTCCTTCCGGGCGGAGGGCGACGTAACGGGCCCGACGTCTGGCGGGCTTGAGGTATCGGGCCAGTGCCCGGGCAGCCTGTGCGGCGGCCTCGGCCTCGGCCTCGTTCGGCGGTACGACCTCATCGAGGTCCAGCGTGGCGGCCATGTGTTCACTCCCTGCCTGATTCTACTCAAAGGGGCGATCCAGCCCCCTATGTCAACAATGGCAATATTCGCAATATTCGAAACGGGCGCAACCCCGTCGTGCTCTGTCTCCGCCTGTCGCTGCCGTGACGGAAGGCGAGGTGTTACATAACCTGAAAGGTAGACCCGGCATACCTACCTGGAGTATGCTGCTGTCGCATGCCATTCGTCGTGGTCTACGACGCCTGCGTCCTCTATCCGGCTCCGCTCAGGGACCTCCTCGTCCGACTGGGCCGCACCGGTCTTTGCCAGGTGAAGTGGACCCGGCAGATCCTGGACGAATGCTTCCGAAGCATCGCGGCGCAACGACCCGATCTACGGCCCGAACGGCTTCTCCGAAACCGTGAGCTGCTGGAGCAGGCCATCCTGGATGTGCAGGTGAGTGACCATGAAGGTCTCATCGACGGCATCAGCGGACTGCCAGACCCCGATGACCGTCATGTCGTCGCGGCGGCCATTCGCTGCGGTGCCCAGGTCATCGTGACCTTCAACCTCAAGGACTTCCCCGAGCGGGTGCTGGCACGCCATGGGATGGAGGCGCAGCACCCGGACGACTTCGTGCGAGGCCTCATCGATCTCGACGAGGCCACGGTGGCCCAGGTGGTCCGGGCACAAGCCAATTCCTTGAAGAACCCACCGAAGACGCTCGCAGAGGTGCTGGAGCGCCTGCGCGAGCAGGGTCTGGCCGTCTCGGTCGCCATGCTCGAGGAACTTCTCGGCGTCTGACGCGAGCCATTTCCCTGACTCGGGTGCAGAACACGGACACTTATACCCTCACCCCGTCCCTCTCCCAGAGGGAGAGGGGGAGTTGAGTCACCGGGGCACAGGCACGGAGCCGACGAGCTCCTTCGTGAGCGCTCGCTTGTCCGCTCCCGCGTAGCGCGCCCGCGTATCCAGCACCAGCCTGTGCGCCAGCACCGGCACTCCCAGCGCCTTCAGGTCCTCTGGCAGCACGTAGTCCCGCCCCTGCATCAACGCCCGCGCCCTCGCCATCCGCCCGTACACGAGCGCCCCGCGCGTCGACACCCCCAGCCGGATGCTCGGGTGCCCTCGCGTCGCCTGCACGATTCGCAGCAGGTAGTCCGCCACCGACTCCTCCAGCTTCACCTCCTGCACCTGCCTCTGCAGCTCCGTCACCTCCGACACCGTGCACACCGGCTTCATCCCCTCCAGCGGCGGCGGCCCCGAGCGCGTCATCAGCAGCGTCCGCTCCTCGTCCTCCGGCAGGTACCCCAGCGACAGCTGCACCGCGAACCGATCCAGCGACGCCTCGGGCAGCGGATACGTGCCGTGGAACTCCACCGGGTTCTGCGTCGCGATGCACAGGAACGGCGGCGCCAGCACGTGCGACTGCCCATCCACCGTCACCTGCCCCTCGCTCAGCGCCTCCAGCAGCGCCGACTGCGTACGTGGCGAGGCCCGGTTGATCTCATCGGCGATCAACACGTTGGCGAACAGCGGCCCCTCCCGGAAGCGGAACGTGCCCTCCTGCGGATTGAAGATGGACGCGCCGACGATGTCCGTGGGCAGCAGGTCCGGCGTGAACTGCACCCGCTTGAAGCTGCCGCCGATGCTCAGCGCCAGCGCCTTCGCCAGCGTCGTCTTCCCCGTGCCCGGTACGTCCTCCAGCAGCACGTGCCCTCCGGCGGCCACCGCGCACAGCACCAGCTCCAGCGCCTCGCGCTTGCCGCGGATGACTCGCTCCAGGTTGTCGGCCAGCCGGGACACCAGCACGCGCACCGGAGCCGCACGCTCGGTGAGGGAGACCTTCACAGGGGACGATGACATTCTGGACGCGCAGCGTAGCACGCCACGGCTAGTCTCCCGCCCTCCCCATGGCCTCCCCCGCCTCCGTCTGGAACGTGCTGCCGCTGCTGCGGCGCAACCCGGACTACCGACGCCTCTTCTGCGCCACCGTCGTCTCCCTGCTCGGCGACTGGTTCGCCTTCGTGGCCATCAGCGGCTTCGTCACCGAGTCCACCGGCCGCCCCGGCTCGGCCGCCGCCGTGCACGCCGCCAGCGTCCTGCCCGCCTTCCTCCTCTCTCCCCTGGCCGGCCTCATCGCGGACCGCGTGGATCGCAAGCGCCTCATGGTCGCCGTGGATCTGCTGCGCGTGCTGCCCGCGCTCGGCCTGCTCGCCGCCCTGCGCTGGCACTCCCCCGGGCTCGCCATCGCCTGCGTGGCCCTGCTCGCCGCGCTCTCCTCCTTCTTCGACCCCGTCGCCGAGGCCTCCGTCCCCAACGTCGTCGCCCCCGAGGAGCTCTCCCTCGCCCAGGCGGCCATGGGCGGCGTCTGGGGCACCATGCTCTTCATCGGCGCCGCCGTGGGAGGCCTCACCACCCTCGCCTTCGGCCGCGAGGTCAGCATCCTCTTCAACGCCGCCACCTTCCTCGTCTCCGCCCTGCTCGTGTGGGGCATCCGCCGCCCCCTCCAGCACCACGGCCCCCCCTCCGCCCACGGCATGTGGCGCCAGCTGGGCGAGGTGTGGACGCTCACCCGCCAGAGCCGACTCACCCGCTCGCTGCTCCTCACCAAGCTCGGCGTGGGGCTGGGCAATGGCATCGTCGGGCTGCTGCCCGCCTTCGCCACCACCCGCTTCGCCTCGGGGGACGCGGGCGTGGGCATGCTGCTGGCCGCGCGCGGGCTGGGCGCGCTGCTGGGCCCCTTCCTCGGCCAGGGCTGGGCCCGTGACGACGGGCGGCGCCTGCTCCTGGTGTGCGGCGGCTCGATGCTGACGTACGGGCTCGCCTACCTGCTGCTGCCCTGGGCCCCCTCGCTGCCGCTGGCCGCCCTGTGCGTGCTGCTGGCGCACCTGGGCGGCGGCGCGCAATGGGTCCTCTCCACCTATGGCCTCCAGATGTCCACGCCGGATGGGATGCGCGGGCGCGTGCTCGCCATCGACTTCGGACTGGCCACGCTCACCGTCGGCGTGTCCTCCCTGGCCGCGGGGGCCGCCGCCGAGACCGTGGGCCTGACCCAGGCCTCCTGGGGGCTGGCCGGGCTGTCACTCGCCTACGGCGCCTGGTGGTTGGGGTGGACGCGGGACCTGTGGAAGCGCCCCGCGCCGCGTCAGTGGGAGTGAGACAGGAAGCCCCACTCCTCGCCGGCCACGCGCTCCATGGCCTCGACGAGGCGCATGTGGATGCGCCCGTTGCTCACGAGCAGCCCCGGGGTGCGCAGCTCCGTGCCCTGCGAGAAGTCCACCGCCCGGCCATCCAGCCCCGTGACCTGGCCGCCCGCCGCGCGCACCAGCGCCGTGCCCGCCACGTGGTCCCAGAGCTTGTGCGGATTCTTCCGCGAGTCCCGAGGCCCTCGCACGTACAGGTCCGCCGCCCCCGCCGCCAGCAGCGCGTACTTCACCATGCCGTCGTAGCGCTTGATGCGCCGCGCATCGAGCCCCGCCTCCGCGTACACCCGGTCCGCGATCTCCCGCGAGCGCCGACCCATCACGTAGCTCTCCACGATGCGCAGGCTCGGAGGATCCGCGCGGTCTGACACGTGCAGGGGGCGCGGCTCGCCGCCCGCGAGCAGCTCGGACCAGGCGCCGCCGCCGTCCGTGTAGAAGAGCGTGCCCCCCTCGTCCAGCGGCGACACCGGCGCGCCGATGACGCCATCCCGGGGCTCGCCCTCCACCAGCGTCCCCACGCACACGGCATACGCGCGCCCGTGGACGAAGCCCTCGGTGCCGTCCACGGGGTCGATGACCCAGATCCGGTCCGAGCGCACACCGCGCCCATGGTCCAGCCAACGGACGAAGTCCTCCTCGCCCACCTGCTCCCCGAGCAACCTGCCCACCAGGCGCAGGGCCTGCTCCCGCTCGGGCTGGGGCACGGAGAGGAAGGCCTCACCGCCCTCCTCGGCAATGACGCCGTCATCGGGGAAGTGGCGGCGGATGGCCCGGCACAGCAGGGCCTGCGAGCCGTAATCCGCGATGGTGACGGGACTGGCGTCGCTCTTTCGGGTGACACCCGCCTCGGAAGACTGGACCCGGCGGCATAGCTCACACGCGAGTCGGACCGCGTCGATGATGGGTTGTAGCTCTCGCACGCTCGGCTGCTCCATGGTTGGGCCAGCCCCTTCTCTCATGGACGGAGGGTCCTCGGAAGGGACTCTATCCACGCCCTGTCGGGCGAGCAGCGACTCTCGGGACGCTTCACCCCCGCTGGGAAGGGAGGAGCGACTCGGCCAGCCGGTGCAGCAGCCGCAGTTGCGAGACCTTCAACCCGCGCGCGGCGCTCACCAGGCGGTTCATGTCCAGGGACTCGGGAGCATCCAGCCCCAGCAGCTCGTCCGAGGGAATCTCCAGCGCCAGGCACAGCCGCCGCAGCGTGAGGACGCTGGGGAACGTCTCGCCCCGCTCGATACGGCCATACATGTCGAGCGGCACGCCCACCCGGCGCGCCACCTCGGACGGCGTGAGCGCCGCGCGCAGCCGGGCGGCCAGGACCGCCGCTCCAAGGGACATCGACAACGGATGTTCAACACGGTCGGGGAGCCGGGACATGGCAGGGGTCTCCAGAGCGGACGGAAGGCATCCAGCGAGTGTCCCTACCTTACGAACTTGATACGTCCTGTCAATGCCCACTACCAACACGAGGGGTTGCGCCGACTCTTCCCCCCTTTGGAGGTATGGCCGCGCGTCCCGCCCGCCGGTTTCCCACGTGACTCGCGGAGTCGGTCCTCCCCCACCCCACATCGGGTAGGAGACGACCCAGGGTGTTCGCCAGGAGCCAGCGTCGCTATCTTGCTGCTCCCCAAAGGGAGGCCCCCGCCCATGCCCAAGAACCACGTCGACCCCCAGAACGACATCCCCGAGAAGCACGCGAGCATCCAGCCCATCGACGAGAAGGTGACGTTGGTGGTGACGCAGGCCTTTGGCCCCGGTGGGCACAACCTGGTCGGCTACTCGGACGTGAAGTTCAACAACTACCCCGCCGTCAGTCTGCTGGTGCGCACCCCGGATGGGCGCGAGGGCATCGTCCACCTCTCCCCCATCCACGGGGACAAGCGGAAGGTGGGCTTCATCGACATCGCCCCGGGCACACGCTGCACGCTGATGTGTCCGGTGACGAAGCGCCCGCTGGACAAGCTGGGCCCCGCCGACGACGGCAGCGGCGCCGAGTACTACGCCCTCTACCTCACGCCCAAGCTGTCCAAGGGCCACGCGGTGGCCGTCACCGACATGTGGGACCACTTCCACTCGCGCATCGTCGACGACGAGGCCGTCATCTCCTACTGGGCCCAGACGCACACGCCGTGAGCGGGCCCCGTGCCCGGCGAATGCCTTGACTCGGAAGGCGGGCGCGGAAGGGAATGGCTCGCATGAGACACGTGCTCCTGCTCGCCGCCCTCCTCGCGCTGCCCGCCTCCGCCGCCGAGCCCGCTCCACCCCGCGCCCTCGTCCTCAAGGCCGCCCGCCTCTTCGACGCGAAGAGCGGGAAGCTCGTCACCCCCGGCCAGGTCGTCGTGGTGGGGGGGAGGATCTCCGCGGTGGGCCCCACCGCCCCCGTGCCCGCGGGCGCCGAGGTGCTGGAGCTGGGCGACGCCACGCTGCTGCCCGGTTTCCTGGACGCGCACACGCACCTCACCACCCAACCGGGTGAGGACTGGCGCCAGGACGTGCTCGACTCCTTCCAGCGCACCATCGCCGAGCAGACGCTCGACGCGCTGCCCTTCGCGCGGGCCACGCTGATGGCGGGCTTCACCACGGTGCGCAACCTGGGAGGCCCGGACTTCATCGACGTGGGCCTGCGCAATGGCATCCGCCGCGGCGTCGCCGTGGGCCCGCGCATCCTCACCGCCACCGCGGGGCTGGGCACCACCGGCGGTCACTGCGACGACGGCAACTCGTTCCGCAAGGGCCTGCTCGTGGAGGAGGCCTCGCGCGGCGTCGCCGACGGCCCCGAGGCCTTCCGCGTCAAGGTGCGCGAGAACATCAAGTACGGGGCGGACCTCATCAAGGTGTGCGCCACCGGCGGCGTGCTCAGCTTCAATGACGACGTGGGCTCGCCCCAGCTCACCCAGGCCGAGCTGGATGCGCTCATCGACGAGGCCCATGCCCACAAGCGCAAGGTGGCCGCGCACGCGCACGGGGCGGAGGGAGCCAAGCGCGCCATCCGCGCGGGCGTGGACTCCATCGAGCACGGCTCGTTCCTGGACGACGAGGCGCTGGCGCTGATGAAGAAGCAGGGCACCTGGTTCGTGCCCACGGCGCTCGCGCTGCAGACTGTGCTGGAGCGCGCCGACAAGGGGATGCTGCCGCCGGAGGTCGCCCGCAAGGCGCGCGAGGCCGGGGCGGCGCATCGGCAGGCGATGCGCAAGGCCATCGCGAGCGGCGTGCGGATGGCCTTCGGCACGGACTCCGGGGTGTACGCCCACGGGCGCAACGCCGAGGAGTTCGCGCTGCTGGTGGGGGCGGGGATGAAGCCCGCCGAGGCCCTGCGCTCCGCCACCGTGCACGGCGCCGAGCTGCTCGGGGTGCAGGACACCCTGGGCACGCTGGAGGCGGGGAAGCTGGCCGACGTGGTGGCCGTGCCCGGGGACCCGCTCCAGGACATCCGCCGGACCCAGCAGGTCTTCTTCGTCATGAAGGAGGGCGTCGTGTACCGCGACGACAGGGCCCCCGTGTCCGCCCCGAGCGCCCGGTAGCCACCGCTGACGCAATATTCTCCCGCCGCCGGAGCCGCCCCTCGCCATTCCCACTTTCGCGGAAGACATCGAGCGGCGGGTCCGCTCCGCCCGGCGGTGAATGCTGGCCGAGCGCGCGGGCGAGAGGGTACCCTCGCCGCCTGATGATCGAGGAGCGACTTCAATCTATGCGCGCCAAGCTGAATCTTCCGAGCGCCCTGGTGTTGGGCACCCTGGGTGGAATGCTCGCCACGGGCTGCCAGACCTATGACTTCGAGCCGGTGGAGCCATTGGCCATCACCCAGACGACGGAGACGCGGCGGATAGAGGCGCGTGAGCGCAAGCCGAACCTGATGCTGCTGGTGGACACGTCCGGCTCGATGACGGCGCCGGCGGACCCGAGCCTCGCCGCCTGCAAGAGGAACAACGTGGTCTGCGGCGACGAAACGTTCCAGTGTCCCATCTCGAGCGGCTGCGACACGCGCTGGAGCGCGCTGCAGAAGGCGATGGGGGACTTCCTGGGCAGCAGCGGGACGATTGCCCGCATCGGCCTCACCACCTACCCGTCGGATGACTACTGCGGCTCCACGGGCTCGGTGGCGATTCCGTTGCCCACCGCGGACAAGGAAGACGATGTCACGCTCGATGCCAACGCCAAGAGTGTGTTGGCGGAGATCCAGAGCATCAAGACCTACAGGACGGCGTCGGACGACAGGGTTCCGGAGGGGGGTACGCCCACGGGTCTGAGCCTCGAGTACGTGGGCAAGCTTCCGGAGCTGCAGACGGAGGAACGCTCCGACTTCGTGGTGGTGCTGACGGACGGACTGCCCAACTGCAACGCTCAGTTCCCCAAGCCGTACCCGAACTCCGCGTGCTTCTGCACGCTGGAAGGTGGTTGCGAGTACGCGCCGGAGGACGGCTGCCTCGACAAGGATGCCTCGGTGGTGGCGGTGGAGAAGCTGCGCGCCAAGAACATCCAGACCATCGTCATCGGCTTCGGCGCGGACTTCAACGCCAACAATGAGTCGGGGCGCCAGGGCGCGGTGACCCTCAACGCCATGGCCAGGGCGGGTGGCTTCGCGCGCACGTGCAAGGTGGACCTGGACTGTGGCACGGGCGACACGTGCGACAAGGCGGCGGGGGTGTGCAACCGCGGCTTCTATCAGGCGGCCAACAGGACCGAGCTGGTGAATGCGCTGAAGGAGATCACCAAGAAGATCGGTTCGGATCCGTGCCTGCTGACCTTCGATCCCGAGGAGCTTCCGAGCACCGATGACCTGGTGGTGGTGTACCTGAACGGCGAGCGTGTGGATCAGGGTCCGGACACCTGGACCATGTCGGGCGATACCATCCGCTTCACGGGCTCCGTGTGTGCGCGCCTCGGGGAGTCCACGCCGGCCAACCCGGCGAACATCGAAGTGCGCGCCGTCCGGAAGCGGTAGCCCGCAGGCAGGGGGCCAGGGCACGCGCTCGCCGATGGGCTGGCCCCCGCCCCCCCACTCGCCCTCGTCTTCCGTACCAGCCGGTGTAGGCTGCCACCCTTCGCCAATCTGGCATGTGAAGGAGCGATACACCGATGCCCGCGCAGACGATGGAGCAGTTGGTTTCCCTGTGTAAACGCCGGGGATTCATCTTTCCTGGCTCGGCGGTCTACGGCGGTCTTCAGGGCACCTACGACTACGGTCCGCTCGGCGTCGAGCTGAAGAACAACCTCAAGCTGGCCTGGTGGCGCGCCAACGTCTGGGAGCGCGAGGACATGGAGGGGATCGACGCGGCGATCCTCATGAACAAGCTGACCTGGCGCTACTCCGGCCACGAAGAGACGTTCGTGGACCCGATGGTCGACTGCAAGCAGTGCAAGATGCGCTGGCGCGCGGATCAGATCTCCGGCAAGTGCCCCAACTGCGCGTCCACGGAGCTCACCGAGCCGCGTCCGTTCAACCTGATGTTCAAGACGCAGATCGGCCCGGTGCCGGACCCCGAGTCCTTCTCGTACCTGAGGCCCGAGACGGCGCAGGGCATCTTCGTCAACTTCAAGCACGTGCTCGACTCCACGTCGCGCAAGCTCCCGTTCGGCATCGCGCAGATCGGCAAGGCGTTCCGCAACGAGATCACCCCGCGCAACTTCATCTTCCGCGTCCGCGAGTTCGAGCAGATGGAGATCGAGTTCTTCGTCCGCCCGGGCGAGGACGAGGGGTGGCACAAGAAGTGGGTGGAGGATCGCATCAACTGGTGGCTGTCGGTGGGACTGTCCCGGCAGAACCTCGAGCCGTACCACCAGAAGCCCGAGGAGCTCGCCCACTACGCCAAGGCGACGGTGGACCTGCTCTACCGCTTCCCGCACGGGCTGGAGGAGCTGGAGGGCATCGCCAACCGCACCGACTACGACCTGGGCTCGCACAGCAAGGACCAGGGCTCGCTCGGGCTCAGGGCGCGCGTCAGCCCCAACTCGCACAGCACCGACAAGCTCACGTACTTCGACCCGGAGACGAAGCAGCACGTGGTGCCCTTCGTCATCGAGCCGTCGGCCGGCGTGGACCGCGGCGTGCTCGCGCTCCTGAGCGAGGCCTACGCGGAGGAGCAGGTGAAGCCCGCTCCGGCGGACCGCCTGAAGCCGGTGGAAGAGGCGCTCGGCACGTTCCTCAAGTCGGTGAGCCGCAACGACAAGATTCCGGCCCAGGCGAAGGAGGCGCTCCTCGCCGAGGGCGAGCGCATCTCCCAGGCGCTCGGCGAGCGGCTGCCATCCGTCACGGGGCTCCTGTCGATGCCCGGCGCGGAGAGCATCGAGGTGGCCAAGAAGCTGCGCGGCCAGGTGGACCCGGTGGTCGACGAGTTCTACCGGACGGTGCTGCACTTCAAGCCGCACCTGGCGCCCATCAAGGTGGCGGTGCTTCCGCTCAAGAAGAACAACCCGGAGATCGTCAGCACGGCGAAGAGCATCCGCAGGAAGCTCCAGTCCACCGGAGCGATGCGCATCGTCTACGACGACACCGGAGCCATCGGAAAGCTCTACCGGCGCCAGGACGAGATCGGCACACCGTTCTGCATCACGGTGGACTTCGACACGCTCGGTGAGGGGAAGGACACGGCGCTCAAGGACACGGTCACCGTGCGCCACCGCGACAGCATGGCGCAGGAGCGCGTCGCCATCTCCGAGCTCGAGACCTACCTGCGAGAGAAGATGCAGTGAAGGCCCTACGTATCGTCTGACCCCCTGCCCGGGCCGTAGTCGCTCGACGTCGAGCGAGAGGCCCGGGCTCGGAGCCAACGCTTCGGGACATTGGGCCTCACGGCCAGCGCCAGACGGGGCTCACCGGCAGCGCGCGCGCCAGCACGGCGGCGCCGGGCTTGGAGCCCTCCGACTTGGGCACACGCCCGTCCCTGTCTCCCAGCACGATGCAGACAGGGTACTTCCGCCCATCGGGCAGCACGGCCAGCGTGTAGCGGCCCAGGACAGCCGGGCGCTCCACATCCCCCGCGATGTCGTAGATGCCGGGGCCCGTCCAGAGGCGGCCGTGGAGCAGCGTCCCCTCGGGCAGGTTGCCGTCGCCCTCCACGACACGCCCGATGATAGGCCCATCCTGGTAGACGCCCGTGTCGCTCTGAGCGCCGGGCTGGTTGATGTCCACGACGGCCCGAAGAGGGCTGCCCCAGTCAATCTTCAGTTCCTGAGTCATGGCCTCTGCCGCCTCCTTCGGGCAGTCCTCGGACTCCGGAGGCCTCACCTGGACACCAGGACAGCCGATGCCGACGACGGCGCACAGCCAGGCGGCGAGGAAACTCGAGGAGGTGGAGGGGGGAGTGGTGGACACGGGCGGGCTTCCTTTCTCGGAACGTTCAGACCCAGGCGGCAGCGCCTCGGGTGGGGGCGCGAGTGTGGAGCGTGCCAGCCACAAGACAAGGCCGAGTACAGTCAGGCTCGCGAGGAGGACCAGGGGCCACCTCGCGCGCCGGAGGCAACCAGGAGCCGCAAGGGCCTCCTGTGGCTCCGGTATCTGGCGCTCCTGCTCCTTGGATGGCTGAGCCTCCGGTGGAACCTCGCGCGCCGTTTCCGGAGACAGGGCCAGCGGAGTTACCTCGTCCTTGGGCGGTGGCTCCCCTGGCCCCTGCTCGGCCTCGAAGAGAGGCACCTTCCAGGCGGGGGACTCCCTCTCCCGCTCGGCTGCCTCCTCCAGCGCTTGCAGCAGCGCCCCAGTGCTGGGGTACCGGTCCTCGGGCTTCTTCTCCAGCAACCTCATGGCGATGTCGCTGAGGGAGCGCGGCGCCAGGGGGTTGAGCAGGTGGGGCGCTGTTGGGGACACGGTGGCGATGGCGGCCACCAGCTGCTCGTCAGGCAGCTCGGGGTTGAAGGGGTGCAGGTCCGCGAGAGACTGGAAGAGCAACGCCCCCAAGGCATACAGGTCCGCGGCTGCGCCCCCGTTGAAGGGCACCCCCTTCTTCCATGCCTCGGTGCGCGTGTAGGCCAGGAGCTCGGGCGGCAGCAGGTGCATGACGCCCTCGGGCAGTCCCAGGGTTCTGGTGAGGGCTCCCGGCAGACGCACGGTGCCGAAGTCGATGAGGAAGGGCCTGCCGTCCTCGCGGCGGATGAGAAGGTTCTCCGCCTTCAAGTCCCGGTGGTACACGCCGCGCTGGTGCAGCACGCCCACGGTGCGCACCACGTCGCTGAAGGTGTCCACCAGCCTGGCGGCGTGAGGAGGGTTGCGCCAGCGCCACTGGTGCCAGTTGTCCCCGTCCAGGTAGTCGGTGACGAGGAAGGGGTAGCCCATACTGGGGTTGGGCCAGCAGTCCACCGCGTACAGGCGCAGCAGGTTGGGGTGGGAGGCGTAGGTGAAGAGCGTCGCCGCCTCGCGCGCCAGCCTCCGGTAGGCGCTCTTCTCCTCCACGTACTCCTCTTCCGAGAGCCCTTCCTGGGCCTCGGAGAGCGGGAGCAATCCCATCTTCAGGGAGTAGGGCTTGCTGTCCCGCTCCACCAAGAAGACGCGGGAGGAGCCGCCACGGCCCAGTACCTGGACGATGCGCCAGGGCCCCACCATGTGGCCGGGTTGGAGATGGTCCGGATGCAGAGCTTCCACTGTCATGGGCCGACGCTCCTATAGCTTCACTTCGGAGATGAGGAGACGCCGGCTGCCACTCTTGTCGAGCAGCTCCAGGCGAAGGGCCTCGCTCACCTTCCAGAAAGGGGACTCCGTCTCTACAGCCACGAGGCCCTCCTCGCCTGGCCCGAGCAGCGCCCTGTCCATGTCCACGGAGCGCACCTTCACCGGGGTACCGTCTGGCCGGGTGAGGCGAGCCGCCCCTGGCTCCCAGGGCTTCTGCCCCGGAAGATTGAGCACGCGAACGACGGCGAGCGCCCAGGTGCCGGCGCGATACGCCTCCCCCGTCACCACGTTCAGTCCCCCCTGTGTACCCAGGGGTACCTCTATACGCTGGGCCTGTACGCCCTTGAGGTCGAGCCGCCCGAAGAAGACGAGCCCGGCGGGCCCACTCGCGCCCTGCAACGCGGCGAGCGCCGCCTCCTTCTCCGCCAGCATTGCTTCCAGCGCCTCCACGGAGCGTGGACGGCGCACCACCTCCACCTCCTTGTCCACCTGCGTGGAGTGGGAGACGAGGGAGAAGGTGGCGTACGCCGGGGTGGCGCCGTCGCGGTAGCGCACCCGTACACCCAGCTTCTCTCCGGAGCCCGGCTCCACCGCGGGCTCGAGGATGAGGGTCCGGTCGCCCACGTCCACCACCCGGAAGCGCGTTGTCCGCCCCTCCACTTCCACCGAGGCCCGATCGATGGGGGCGTCGAAGCGGAAGAGGGTGAGGGTGTTGGCCGCCACCCGCACCTCCGGCACCGGCTCGTCCGGGCTGGAGGGAATGACGATCTGCCGCTCTTGGCGCTCTCGGGTGGAGGGCTCGGCTGCCGAGGGCGTCGCCGGGGACAGGGTGAGGAGGACCAGGAGGTGAAGGGTCGATGGTAGTGCCAAAATGGGTGACCTCTGCGGTTCACCCTAGCAGAGGTCGCACCCGGGACAGCCAGCACCAAAGGGGCGAGGGTCTTTACAAACAGGCGCCGCGGGCCGCGTGTCACTTTTCCGCCGACGCCTCTCTACCGGAAAGGAGGACACCATGAAGCAGCTCCGTCTGGAGTTCGAGACGCCGTACCAGGTGACGTCCCTTCCGCTCTCCAACGGGCAGGCGGTCCACCGCATCGCGATCTCCGCCAACGGGGACGCGGTGCAGGTGTCGCTGGATCCGAACATCTGCCAGCTCGATGCCTTCGGCGACACCACCGCCTGCACGAGGATCGCCATTCGCGTGTTCGAGGCGAAGCTCTCGCTTCTCGAGGAGCGCGACGGCAGGAGGCTGTTCGCACTCAAGCCGCAGAGCGACGGTGAGCCCGCGCTGCGACTCGTGCTGAATCCGGCGCGAAAGGGGCACGCCGCGTCTGCCCGCCTGCTCGTGCTCGACGCGGCGGGGGCGATCAAGGCCGTGGTCGCGCTCGAACAGCCTCCGAGCAAGTGAGCGCCAGGTTCGCTGGAGGGGAGGGAAGCCAGGGTGTGTCAACCGGCCTCCCTCACGTCAGGTTCGTGCCATCACCGGAAACCGATGGGGCCCAGGCGGCAGCGCCAGGTTGCGCACGAAGAGGTAGGCCTCCGTGTCCTCGCCAACGACACCTGCCTGGGGCCACCAGCGCTCGGGCGTGAAGCCGAAGTGGACCGCGGTGATGGGCTGGTCAATCAATCGCGGGATGTGGGGGCGCAGGTCGAAGAGCTCGCGCGCGAAGATGTCGTCGATATACAGCGTGCCGTCCTCGACGCTGGCGAACACCCAGGCATCGGCGCGCAGCTGGCGCAGCGGTCGTGAGAAGGCAGTCGCCGCATACCAGCTCGCGATTCTCGCATGGCCGCGCGCGCCGAACCGCTCGGTCACCGCGAGCCCCTCGTCGCACAGCGAGACCAGTCCCGCGCGGACGTCGGCCTCGGCCAGCTCGAGCACCGGCGCGGGCTCGCCTCCCGGCTCCGCGTGGAACGCGGCACCGAACAGCGCCTGCTCCCGAGGCGTGAACCCGAAGCGCGGATAGAAGCCGAGCACGTTCTTGTTGGCGAACAACAGCACGGGCGCGTCGCCGCAATGCTCGAGCGCCGCCTGCATCACCACCCGCGACAACCCCTGGCCACGGTGGGAGGGCACGCAGCCGACCGCGCCGAGCTGGTAGCCGATGACCTCGCGGCCCTCGACACGCAGCCGCATCCGCATCACCGACGCGTTGGCCACCACGCGCCCCTCGTCGAGCACCACGAAGGCGCGGTAGTCGTCGTTCCATTCGCCCCACGCGCACCAGCGCCGGAAGTCCACGGTGCGGAAGACCTGAGGCACGTAGTCACAGAAGGCGGCTTGCAGTGCGCGGTCCCGGTGGTCGATTTCCACGGCGGCGGGGGTCGTCATGAAGGCAGTCTCCCCCATCCCGCCGGGTTGCGCTCAACGGCCCGTGCGAATTCCGCTCCCTCACTCCAGATAGGCCGGGAACTTCGGCAGTGCGCGCACGTCCTCCGGCGCATGCTGCACCACGAAGCGCCCGTGGGAGTCCTTGACGAGCGCCTCGGCCCGGTCGAGGGACTCGATCATCTGCGGACGGCTGAAGCTGAAGTGCGGCACGACATGGTTCCGCCAGTTCTCGCGCGTATGGCAGAGGTCGCCCGACAGGACGAACGTGCCCGCCCGCGGAAGCCGGACGACGAGCGACTGATGTCCGGGGGTATGCCCGGGCGTCTGGACGATGCGCACGCTGCCGTCGCCGAAGACGTCGGCATCGCCGTCGAGGAGCTGCAGCTTCGCCGTGCGATACGCGGAGAACACCGTCGCATCCACACCCAGTGGCGTCGGGGTCTGGGTCGCCCACTCGAGCTCGCGCCTCTGGAGGATCCACGTGGACGAGGTGAACGCGTTGGCATTGCCGGCATGGTCGGCATGCAGATGTGAAAGGGCGACGTAGCGCACATCCGCGTGCTCGAGACCGAGCTGCCTCAATTGAGCGCTCAGCGGAGTATCGACGTAGGTCCGGTTCCCCACCGGGTCGGCCCCGGGCGCCTGGGCAAGGGAGTCACTCAGCCCCGTGTCCCACAAGAACACGCCCTGGGGATGCCGGATCAAGAAGCACGGGACGGTGAGCGTGCCGGCCTGACCCGTGGGCGCGCCGCTGCCCGAGAAGAAGCCCATGTCATTGATTTCGATCCGGCCGCAGTCGAGCACGTAGAGACGAATCGCAGGTGCATCCTCGGCGGTGGAGCCCGGCGCGCCGGCGGCGGGTGACCTCGCCCCGGCGCACGCGGCGCCAAGCACGGGCAAGAGCATGAACAAAAGCAGGCGAGGGATTCGGGACATGTTCTTCTTCATCTCCAGTTGTCGGCTCGGGACCCGAGTCTCCATTCTGTAATTTCGGGTACGAAAAATGTCGAAGCAAAACCGCCCCCGCACACGCGGCCACGCTCGACGTCCCGTGCCCATCAGGTCCTGAAGGCAGATGCCGCCGCCGGATTGTCGCGCTGCGTATCGCACACGGGCGCGAAACCGCGCAGAATACGAGGCCGGACGGCAGCGGAGACACACGAATGGATGTCAAAGGCGTTGCGTTCCTGGCACGACAGGCCCAGGCGGAGCAGACCTTCGGAGTGGAGCGGTGGCGCGCGTTCCTCGCCGAGCAGGCGAAGCGGGACCCCCTCTTCGCCCAGCCGGTGCTGCCGGTGACGCGCATCCCGGCGGATGCCTTCCTGCGGCTCAATGACGCCCTGACCCGGCAGTTCTACGCGGGGGATCCGCAGGCCTACTGGAAGTACGGCGTGAAGTCCGCCGAGTACGCGCTGAGTCTGGGTCAGCTCAAGGCCATCTTCAGCAAGGGGGAGCACCGGCGCTTCGCGCTGTTTACTCCGGGCATCTGGAAGGGCTACTTCACCGCGGGAGACCTGACGGCGCAGATCAACGGCAACGTGGCGGAGCTGCGCATCACCGGCGTGCCCCGGCCGCACATCTACTTCGAGCTGTCGGTGATGGGCTTCGCGTCCGGCGGAATCGCCTACCTGAGTGGCATGGAGATTTCGCACGAGGTGCTCAAGGGCTTCAGCCGGGGCGACCCGGAGGTCGTCTACCGATTCACCCTGCCCTCTTGAGCGGTCGGGCCCGCACACGGAAGCTCGACCGTGAAGGTCGCCCCCTCTCCCGGTTGGCTCTCGACCTGGAGCGTCCCCCCATGCGCCTCGGCGATCCCTCGGCTGATGTACAGGCCGAGGCCCAATCCGCCGTAGTGCCTCTCCGAGACGGCGCGCTCGAAGCGGCCGAAGATCCGGGCACGCTGGCTCGGCTCGATGCCGATTCCATGGTCCGTGACGCTCAAGCGTGCTCTTCCGTCCCGCATCCCGATGTGGAGCTCGATGGGCCGACCCGCTCCGAACTTGATGGCATTGGACAGGAGGTTGGCGACGACCTGCCCGAGGCGGGTGCGATCCCACGAGCCCACGGCCCGGGCGTCTTCCTGGACCGAGATGGGACACCGGGCCCGTGCCAACTCGGGTGCGAAGTGCTCGAGCGTCTCGCGGACGACGGCCCCGAGCTCGACATCCATGAGCTCCAGGGGAAGGCGCCCCGAGTGCAGCAGTGAGACGTCGAGGAGGGCGCGGTTCAGTCTGCCGAGGCGTGCTCCCTGCAGCAGCGCGCGCTCGAGCTGCCTCTTCAGCTCCTGTGGCTCGACACGCCGTCCCACCTGGATGGACCTGAGCAGGGCTTGAAGTGAGAGCGTGAGGGAGGTCAGCGGCGTATTGAACTCATGCGAGGCGACGGACAGGAATTCGTCCCGCACACGGATGGCCTCCTGGGTCTTCCTGTAGAGCCGCGCATTATCGATGGCGGTCGCGGCGCGGCGAGCCACCTCTTGTGCCAGCTCGAGCTCGGCGCTCCCGTAGCGAAACCCCGGCTCGCCCGAAACGAGGCTGATCGCCCCGAGCAACTCTCCACGTGTCATGATGGGCACGACCAGCGCCGAGCGGCTCCCCAGTGCATGGATGAGCTGCCGATGCTCCTCGTCGTCGGTCATACGCCGGATGATGTCGTCGGACAGCTCCGGCAGGACGAGTGGCTGGTGGCTGCGCTGCACCCGGGTCGCCCCATGAGCCGAACCCTGGGTAGGCGGATGACGCAGTTGGAGCTTGCGGAGCAGGGTTTCCTTCGCGGGATCGGCGTGCGCACCGGCCAGGCGGCGGAGCGCCCCATCCTCCACGAGGTCGATCACACACCAGTCGGCCATCGAGCGGACACACAGCCGGCTGAGCCGCGTGAGTGTCGCCTCGTACTGGAGTGACTCCGAGAGGAGCTCTCCCGCCTCGGCGAGGAACCTCGAGCGGCGCTCCGCGAGCTCGGCCATCGACCGGGCCGATTGCTCCCTGGAGAGCAGCAGCGCGTTCTCCAGGGAGATGGCGGCCTGGGAGGCGAGCAGCTCGAGCGCGGCGAGCCGCTCGGGCGTGAACGCGCCGGGGACGAGGTCGTTCTCCAGATACAGCAGACCGACCACCTCGGCCTGCCGGAGGATGGGCAGACACAGGAGCGACCTGGGCCGGGCGTGGGCCATGTACGCGTCCGAGGCGTATTTCACGGCCGTGGCGGCGTCGTCGAGGATGACGCGCTCCTTCGTCCGCACCACGTAATGGACGATCGAGACGGGGACGAGCGTCGACGACGAGAGGGGCTGTGACTGCAGGACCTGTGTCACCACCCCTCTTCCCTCGACGAGTGTCGCCTCGGCCTCGATCGACAGGGCACCCCCCCTGGAGAGGAGCAGGCAGCCCTTCTGCGCTCCGCCCTGCTCGAGCACGACCTCGAGCAGCTTGCGCAGGAGTTTGTCGAGGATGATCTCCCCCGAGATGCTCTGCGACGCCTTGAATACCGAGAGCAGATCCAGCTGCTCGGTCCGGGCGGAGATGGTGACCAGGGGCTCGAGGGGCTGTCTCTCCACGAGGTGGGGATGACGCTGGTCGAGCCACTTCACCTTGCCTTCGGCTCCCCAGCGCACATAGCAGGCGCGGGCCTCGCGCAGGTAGGTGTCGGCGATCAGCTCGAGCCCACGTGTCCGGTAGAACCGCGACGCGAACTCGTAGGCGAGCCCCTCGTGCTGCACGAGGCCGTTCGTCCGGGCCGACCGGATGGACTCCTCGTAGAGCCGCATGGCCTCCTCACCCCTGCCCGACAGGCGGGCGAGCTCCGCGGAGACGAGGAGATGAGCGCTCTGGAAGGTCGGCGGGTAGAGCTCCGCCCATTCCCGGAGCTGCTCGTGGTGCGCGGAGAGGTCATCCAGGGCTTCTCGCCGCTGTTCGGATGGGAGCTCGGAGTAGACGGCCGCCAGCGCCAGGGCGTCATGGAAATGGAAGAGATAGACGTGGACCAGGGCGAGGCAGGACCCCAGCAGTGCCTTGCCCCGCCTGCCCGCGGCGAGGGCCTCCGCGTAGTCACCCGCCATGAACAGCGCCGCGAGCCGCATCAAATGGTACAGGCACATCACCGTCTTGTTCTGCCCCCCGAGCAACCGGGACTCGAGCTCCGCCTCGCTGAAGCGCTCGTCGTCGAAGCTCGAGAGGTGCCGGGTCTCCCCCCGCAGGGCCTGGACGAGGCGATCCACGATGAGAGTGGTATCGAGGGCATCCTGGAATCTGGCCCGTTGGATGAAGTCGAGGCCCCGCCCTGATTCGCGATGGACGTCGGCCAGGGTATCGCCCCGCACGAACATCTGGCTGACGATGTGGTGCCAGGCGTAACAGCTCGCCAGCACGTCTCCGTCCTCTTCGCCGACCCTGATGGCGGTGCGCAGGAACTCCAGGCCCGTGTCGATGGGGCGGCTCCAGAACGAGACGACCCCCAGGCACGAGTACATCTTCGCCTTGTAGGCGATGAGCTCGGACCTCCCGGACAACTCGAGGGCGAGCCTGGCGAACCGGTATCCCTCCTCGTACCGGTGATACGCGTGGCACAGGACCATGCCGAACCAGGCGTAGTTGGGCGGCGAGGTGGCGGCATTGCCGTGGCGAAGGCTGAGGAGCATCGCGTGGCAGAGGGAGAGGCTGAGGAGGTGGAGGTCCGAGGAGAACGCGGGCACGCGCAGATTGGTCAGGATGTTCATGGCGGCCTGCACGTCGGGGTCCGTCATGGGGGGCTGCGCGAGGAGCTCCTCGATAGGCCGGTTGCCGAGATGGTTCCAGACCGAGCGGTAGACCTGCTCCACCTCGCTCGCCGAGGGATTCGGCGACATCTCGATCCCAAACATCCGAAGCCCCGCGAGCGCGGTCTCGATGCACTCGCGGAGCTCACCCCGGGTGAGGTGGGTGTTGATCTGGATGCAGATGACGGCGGCCTTGTCGACGCGAGTCCGGGCGTGCCGCAGGAGCACGGGGAAGAGCCGCCCGGCCTCGTCGGAGTTTCCGCTCAGGAACTCGCAATGCGCCCGTTCCAGGAACGACTCGTAGGTGAGTCTGTACTGGTGCTCCCAGGAGTCCCTGTCGAGCATCTCCATTCCCGTGGCGAGGTAGCTGGTGGCGATCCGGTAGGCCGCGGAGGCCTTGGCCTTGCGCGCGGCGCGCAGGTTCAGCTCCGCGATACGGGTTCGTTCCCCCGGCTCCGTCACCATGGCCGCGCCCAGATCGAGCTGCGTCACGACGTCGAAGAGCCGCTCCTCGAGCTCGTCCGGCGGGGTACGAGCCATGAGCAGACGGCCGATCCGCAGGTGCAGCTCATCCCTGTGTCCCTCGGACAGGAGCGAGTAGGCGGCCAGTTGCACGCGGTCGTGCGCGAAGGCGTAGGCATCTCGCGAGGAGAGGACGAGCCCCTCGCGGATCGCACCACACAGGTCCTGGCGGGTTTCCTCCTCGGACCTCCCTCCCGCCAGCGCGAGCAGGGCTATCTTTCCCTTGCTGCCGATGCAGGCCGCGGTTTCGAGGACGTCCTGCACGGTGGCGGGCAGCCCCACGAGCTTCCCGAGCAGGAAGTCGACGACGTTGTCCGTGTAGCCCTTCTGGCGGATCCGCTCGATGTCCCAGCGCCAGGTCGCGGAGGACTCGTCGAACTCGAGCAGTCGCTCCTCATACAGGGTCGTCAGGAACTGGAGGATGAAGAAGGGGGTGCCCGCCGTCTTCTCGTAGACCAGGGTGGCCAGAGGGCGGACATGCTCCCGGTCCACCGCGCGCACGGTGTCCGCCACGAGCTGGACCACGTGCTCCAACCGGAGCGGCTCGAGGACGAGCCCACTCACCCGCGCGGAGGTCTTCCGTATCCGCTCGAGGGCCATCGTGAGCGGGTGCGAGGCGGAGACCTCGTTGTCACGCCAGGTCCCGATGAGGAGCAGGTGGCGCGTCCCGGGCGCGACGAGGAGATCCTCGATGAGGCCGAGGCTGCTCGAGTCGACCCATTGAAGATCATCGAGGAAGAGGACGAGGGGGTGTTCGCGTGTGGCGAATACCCCCAGGAACTTCCGGAAGACGCCGCGGAATCGCCGCTCCGCCTCGGTGGGCGGTAGCTCGGGAACGGGCGGCAATCTTCCGAGGAGGTGCTCGAGCGGGGGGAGCAGGTCGAGGATCAGCTTGCCGTTCGAACCGAGCGCCTCCCAGAGCGCCTGCTTCGTGGCGCGCAGCCGCTCCTCGTCCTCGGCCAGCAGGTCGAGCACGAGCGCCTTGAAGGCCTGGGCCACGGTGGCATACGGAACGTTCCTCGCGTACGGCTCGAACTTGCCCGACAGGAACTTCCCTCCGGCCCGGACGACGGTTTCGTGGAGCTCGCGCACGAGGGAGGACTTGCCGATGCCGGAGTTTCCGCCCACGAGCACGAGCTCTGGCGTCCCCCGGGTCACCACGCGGCCGAGGGCGTCGCGCAGGTGGGCCAGCTCGGCCTCGCGTCCGTAGAGCTTCTGGGGAATCCGCAGGAGGCCGGAGACGTCCCGCTCTCCCAGGGGGAACGGCTCGAGGGCGCCGTGCTCGCGCCATTGCGCCAGGCACCTTTCCAGGTCATGGGCGAGGCCGTGTGCGCTCTGGTAGCGCTCGTCCGCCGTCTTGGCCAGGAGCTTCATCACGATGCGCGAGAGCGTCTCGGGCACCCCCGGGACGACCTCGGAGGGCGAGGGAGGCAGGCGGGCGATGTGGGAATGGACCCACTCCAGGGGATCTCTCGCGTCGAACGGAAGCCTGCCCGTGAGCATCTGGTAGTACGTGACGCCGAGCGAGTAGAGATCGGAGCGGCTGTCGATCGCCCGGTTCGTCCGTCCGGTCTGCTCGGGAGACATATAGGGCAGGGAGCCCTCGATATGACGCGGACTGCGCGGGGACGTGTGCTCGCGAGGGAGACGCGAGGCGATACTGAAGTCCGTCAGCTTCACCTCACCCGTGGAGGCCCTGACGAGGATGTTCTGGGGCTTGAGGTTCTTGTGGACGACGCTGCGCCGATGGACGTCCGCGACCGCCGCCGTGATGCGCAGAGCAAGCGCGAGGAAACGCCCGGTGTCCATCGGTGAGCCGAGGAGGTGATCGAGCGGTTCGCCGCCGAAATCCTCCAGGATGAGGACCGGGAGGCCCTCGTACGTCCCGAGGGCGAGTGGACTGATGACGCTCCGGACGTCCAGTGTCTTGCCAATCTCCAGCTCATGCTTCAAGCGCTCGAGGTCCTGGGGACGGCCGCGCTTCGAGTCGATGACCTTGAGGATGACCGGTTGGTGATCTGAATTCCGGAAGGCGCGAAGCAGACGCGTGCCACTGCCTGCCTGGAGGGTCTCGACAATGGTGTAGGCAGAGGCGGTGTTCGTCGTCATGGCCATTGCGGCCCCCCATCGGCCATGGAATGGCCGACGCGCGCGAGCCGGCAACGCCACGACGCCAGGAAATCGTACGAACCCGGTGGGACCGGATCAACCCCGAGCCCGCTGCGCCCTTGCTCGGAGAGTGGCCTAACGCGAATGCTGTTTCAGGAAGTCCCACATGATGGAGGTGGCATCGGGACCGGAGGGGTCCGAGAACAGGTAGGAGGGATCTCCACCGGGCCAGGCGTGATCCATGCCGTGGAGCTCGTACTTCTGGACCAGTAGACGGCCGGCGTACTGGTAATCCTTGACGGTGTAGGCGCGACCGCCGGGCGCGCTGCCATACCAGACGCGGGTGGGCGCGTAGGGCACGCTGTCGTTGTTGGCACCGTCATCACCGTAATCGTTGGTCTGCAGGAACTGCCGCACCACCTGCTCGCCGTTGATCGGGTTGACGACGGTATCCTCGGTGCCGTGGAGGACGAGCACGGGCACCTGCCAGCGAGGCCTGCCCGAGCACTCCCAGGCGTCACGGCCGCGGTCATCGGGGTTGTAGATGCTGCCGAAGACCATGGCATAGGCGCTGCCGGAGGCGGTGGTCGCCGCCTTGTACATCGCCCCGGCCCCCACCATGCCGGCGGCGAATACATCCGAATAACAGGCGAGCAGGATGCTGCTCATGACCGCGCCCGCGGAGACTCCCCCGACATAGACACGGTGGTTGTCCACCGTGTAACGGCTCTTCACCCAGCCCACCATGCCCACGATGAGGGAAGGCTCACCGATGCCACGCTCCTGGTTGGTGGCGATCATGAAATTCCAACATTGTGTGCCATTGGTGATCGTCGCCTGGTTCGGGTAGAGCACCAGGAACTTCTCCGCGTCCGCTTTCTGATTCAGCCGCGAGAGGCCGGCGAATTGATCTGGATTCTGGAAGCAGCCGTGCAGCGCCACCACCAGCGGGAGCGCCTGTCCCGGCTGATAACCAGTCGGGACCCAGAGCTGGAAACCTCGGGAGCCCCAGACACTCGTGTAGTTGCCATGAACCCACGAGCCGGCATGGGCCGGGGCTCCAGACAGCGCGACGAGCACGAGCAGCAACACACCGATGCGCGCGAAAACGCCATCACTCCGCTTCATGGTCCTCTCCTTGCTACCTGCTTCAGCGTGGGCACTTCATCCGCGAGCTCCCAGCATGCGGAGCGCCAGCTCGGCATGGATGTTGGCGAGGGAGTCGATATCGAGTGCCCCGCCCGGCTCGTACCAATACGGGATGCGCACACCCATCGCGGAGATCGCCGCCGCGGTCGCGACCGGGTGGGGAGGGGAGAACCGGCCCAGTGCCACGCCGCGCTCGATGACCTGGAGCAGCAGGGCGGCGGACTGCTGGCGCAGCACCAGCGCTGGTGCGGCGAGCTCGGGTGGCAGTGCGTTGACCTCCTCGTTCACCACGACCGCCAAGAGCGGATGGGTCGCATGCGTGACGGTATGGGCCCGGATGAGCGCTCGCACCTGCGCCTCTGGCGCGTTGCCCGCGTCCAGCATCGCCGTGCGGAGCGCCTCGTGATGCGCCTCATGGCCGACCTGGACCAGCGCGGCGAGGATGTGCTCCTTGGAGGGGAAGTGCGAGTACAGCGCGCTGGGCTGTAGCTCCAGCTCCTTCGCGACATCCCGGATCGACGTGCCGTGAAACCCCTGGCTCGCGAAGAGCCTCAGGGCCGCCTCGAGAATCCGTCGTCGGGTGCCCTCGGGCACCGTCCGCGGAAGGGGCTCCTTCTGGACCTGCAGACGTGACCGTGGAAGGGGACGCATGACCCGCCTTGCTGAACGAACGTTCGTTCGGCTAGACTCCATAACATGAACTAACGGCCCTGTTCAATCGCTCGCATGAGCGAACGCTCGTTCAGGTGCTGGCCGGACTCGAGGACCCACCATGCCCAGGCTCCAGCTCGATGGCTCATCCCTTCACTTCGAGGAGTCCGGCGCGGGCGCGCCCGTCCTGCTCCTCCATGGACTCGGCTCCTCGGGACAGGATTGGGAGCTCGTGGCGCCCCGGCTCGCCGCCCACCGCCGCGTCATCGTTCCCGACATCCGGGGCCACGGGCGCAGCGACAAGCCGGCGGGGCCCTATGGGGTGCCGCTCTTCGCCCGGGACATCGCGGCCTTCTGCGACCGGCTGGGCCTGGCCCGCGTGGATGTCGTCGGCCTCTCGATGGGAGGGATGATCGGCTTCCAGCTCGCGGTGGATCGCCCGGAGCTCGTGCGCAGCCTGGTCGTCATCAACAGCGGGCCGGACATGGTTGCGCGAACGCTGCGCCTGAAGCTCTCGTTCGCGCTGCGGATGGCGATCCTGAAGCTCCTCGGACCGAGGACCCTGGCCAGGGTGATCGCTCCGAAGCTCTTTCCCAAGCCGGAGCAGGCGGAGCTACGGCGCCGGGTCGTGGAGTCGCTCGGGGCCAACGAGCCGGACGCCTATCGGCGCGCGACCCGCGGGCTCGCTGGCTGGACCGTCCTGGAGCGGCTGAAGGACATCACGTGTCCTGTCCTGGTCCTCGCCTCGGATCGTGACTACACACCGCTGTCCGTGAAGAAGGCGTATGTCGACCTGCTCGGGAACGCCCGTCTCCAGGAGCTGAAGGACTCCGGCCACGCCGCCCCGCTCGACCAGCCCGAGCAGATCGTCGAGGCGGTGAAGGGGTTCTACCGCGAGCTCGAGGGGACAGCCCACGACACGCGAGGCCTGGGCGGGCGCTAGTGGAGTGTCCACGAAGTCCTTGGACATGGTCCGAGAGCCCGTGGATGTCCCCTCTCCCTCTGGGAGAGGGAGCATGCGCAACACGACCAGGTCCACGAACTTCGTGGACACTCCACTAGTGGTTGACGAAAGCGCTCAGCCCGAGAGCACGCCAAGCCCGAAGAGGAGCAGCGTCTGCATGAGCACGAGGAGGTGGGACCAACCGCGTCCGGTCTCGATGTCGAACCGCAGCCACACGAAGGTGAGCAGCGGGTTGATGAGGATGAGGGCCCAGATGCCAGGCAGCGTCCGGGTCAGGACGGCTGTCCCAACGAGCGCCACGATCAGCAGATTGCCCACGTGGACGAGACGTCTCGCGGCCGGTACTCCCAGCACGACCGGCAACGAGGGAATGCCCGCCACGGCATCTCCACGCACATCTCGGATGTCCCAGAGGACCTCCACCGTCCAGACCGCCAGGAACATGCAGGCGGCGGCGACCCAGAATGCCACTCCGAGGCCGGCGCCGGAGTGCAGGCCGGGGTAGAGGACGGTCATGAGCGTCCATCCGAATGCGCTGCTCACGTTCTTGATGCCGAACAGACGCTTCAGGCCGAAGGTCTCCACGCCCGAGCGGAAACCATAGAACCAGCCGAGCAGCAGTCCCATCAACACCACGAGCACACCGGCCGCGCGCCCCACGAGCAGGGCGCCCCCGAGAGCGAGGATCGACCCGAGAAGGCAGGACACCCGGATGAGCCCCTGCGCCTGTTCGGCCGCGGCGAGCTCGTCTGGACAGTTCACCGCGTCCTCGAGGACATCGTTGAGCCTGTTCCACTGATAGATGCTGAGCACCAGCACCGGAACCACGAACAGGTCCACCCCCAGGAGGGGAGTGCCCATCATGCGACTCCAGGCCCAGGTCGCCGCGAGCGAGCAGGCGGCCACGTGGAGCTTGTTCCGGATGAGCCACTGGAGGACGGCCCGCCACGTGCCCTGGTCGCGGTGCACGGGGGCCAGTGACAACCGCAAGGGACGGCTCATGAGTGGAACTCCGAGGGCGGGTGCTGCCCCTCCGAGGCCTGCGTCGGAGCTGACGGTGGGGGAGGCGCTCCGGCTCGGGAGGGCTGTGGCTCGGGGCAGCGATTCTCGACGACCCTGTCCTCCCGCCCGCGATCTCCCAGCACGTACCCGGCGATGGCCCCGAGCAACGTCGAGACATGCGAGCTCTCCAGTTGCCCCACCAGGCTCAGGGTGACGATGACGATGATGATGTACGTCACCGTGACGAACTTGATGAGCGGCCCCCGCTTCACGAGGTCGACGAGATCACCCAGGGCTTTATTCCGGGCGAACAGCCAGGCAATGAGCACCCACGCGATGGAGATGGCGGCGATGCCCATGCCGTACATCCACAAGACCAGGTCGGGAGTCAGCTCGAACTGCTTCGAGCTCTCGGGAGCCTGAGCCAGGACGAGGACTGGCATGAGGATGAGCCCAACGGCCAGGGCGAGGCGTGAGCCGTGGAGCGATCTGCTGGACATGGCGGACTGAGCCTCCGACGTGGAGGATAGGGCGCCAAAGCCTGACAGCCAGGAGCCATCTCCCCATCCAGCCCCGGAGGGCGATACCGTGTGCTGCCTTCACGACAGCCCTCCCCCCGCGGATGACCGGAGGAGCGTTGCGTATCCGAAGGTCCACTCGGCTCGCCTGGCTCACGGGCACCGGCCCGCCCATCGGTTCATTCCTCCTGGTTCCGTCCACGCGGAAGCAGGGTGATGACACGTCTTCCGAACAACCGGGCATCCAGCGAATACGCGCCGGGTCCGAGCAGCACCACCGCCGCCGCGGCCAGCAACTGGATGCCTGCCTCGGGAAGGCTCGTGCCCCCCGACACCAGGAGCGCGTAGAGCTCGAGCAGACAACACGTGACCGCGAAGACAGGTGTCAGGAGCCCCAGCCAGAGACCCAGGACCAGGAGTGCGAGCAGCGCTTGCCCCAGCGCTCCGCGGGATGGCTGAAACAGCAGGGGCAGAGTCACCGCCAGCCGCAACAACAGCAGGCCGACCCCAGGGCCACCGTCCGGAAACATGGAGAAGAGACGTTGCACCAGCGCAGGCTACCCGCTGGTGGAACGCGACAGAACCTGGGATAAGCGAGTCCATCCTCCCTCTTTCGAGGGATCCCGACAAGGGTGACCACGAGTATCTTGTTCATACGCCGATGACTTCCACGGGCCCGATCATTCGCATCCTGGTCGTCGACGACCATCCCCTGCTGCGCGAAGGGCTCAGTGCCATGATCTCCGGGCAATCGGACATGGCGCTGGTCGCCGAAGCGGAGAATGGCGAGCAGGCCTTGCAAGCCTTCCGCCACCATCGGCCCGACATCACGCTGATGGATGTGCGGATGCCCACCATGGGCGGCATCGATGCAATCACCGCGATCCGCACCGAGTTCCCCACGGCCCGGATCATCGTCCTGACGACCTACGAGGGCGACGCACAGGCGCTGCGCGCCATCAAGGCCGGTGCGTCCGGTTATCTGCTCAAGAGCATGCTGCGCAAGGAGCTGGTGGAGACGATCCGCAGCGTGCACGCGGGACGTCGCCGCATCTCCGCGGACATCGCCTCCGAGATGGCCGAGCACATGGCGGACGACGAGCTGACGGCACGCGAGCGCGACGTCCTGGCCCACGTCGCCGCCGGGAACGCCAACAAGGAGGTCGCCGCCCGGATGGGCATCTCCGAGGAGACGGTCAAGACGCACATGAAGAACGTCCTGACCAAGCTCGGCGCCAAGGACAGGACGCATGCGGTGGTGGTCGCGCTGAAGCGGGGCATCATCGACATCTGAGCCCGATGGGCCCGGGCCGCTCAGCGGCCTCCGCCAACGATGCACCGCAACCGGTTGCGCCAGGTCCGCTTCGGATCTCCGCGATACACGACCGCCGCCGGGACGCGCAGCTCCACTTCCGTCCCCGACTCGCTGCGGCACCAGATGTCCAGCCGCGCTCCGATCTTCCGCGCCCGCTCGCGCATGCCCGACAGGCCCCAGTGTCCGTGCCGTCCTCCCGCCTGGAGGACTTCCTCATCGATGCCGCATCCGTCGTCTCGGACGCGCAGGCGCAGCTCGCCGTAATCATAGGTGAGCTCCACCTCGATCCGCCGCGCGTTGGCATGCTGCCACGCGTTCACCAACGCCTCGCGGCCGATGCGCAGAATCTCATCGCGCACGAGCGGGTCCAGCGACGCGGGCTGCCCCTCCACCACCACGTGGAATCCCTCCGGAGGATTCAGCTCGAGATCCTCCCCCACCCCGGCGAGGGCCTGGGACAGCTCTCCCGTGCTCTCCGAAGCGGCGCGCAGGCCCTTCACCCGGTCGCGCCCCTCGCCCAGGACAGCTTCGGCACGATCCAACGCCTTCTCCATCGCGACGCGCACGGGCGCGTCCGCCGGGAGCAGCTCCGCCACGGATTGGAAACGCAGGATCAACCCCTGGATGCCCTGCAGCAGCGTGTCGTGCAGCTCCCGAGCGATGCGCTCGCGCTCGCGGTGACGCTCCTCCAACAGGGCGCGCATGCGCGCCCTCACCTGGCGCAGCCGCAGCAGGAACAGCATCCACAACCCCGCCAGGGCCGAGGCGATGCACAAGGCGCGGAACCACCACGTCTGGAAGAACGCCGGTGGCAGGATGAGCTCGAGCGTCGCGCCCGTCTCGTTCCAGACGCCGTCGTTGTTGGCGGCGATGACACGGAAGCGGTATCGCCCGGGCTCCAGATGCATGTAGTACGCCTCGCGCCTCGTGCCGACGTCCTGCCACGCCTCGTCCACGCCTTCGAGGCGGTAGCGGAAGCGCACGCGCTCGGGAACGGCGAAGCTCAACGCCGTGTAATCGATCTCGATGTTCATCGTCCGCGCCGGCACCGTGAGCGACGGGCCCGGTGCGAGCAGCCGGCCATCCACGCGCACCGCGCGGATGTGCACCGGGGGGGGCAACGGGTTGCGGAAGATGCGTGTCGGGTCGATCCACACCACGCCATTGCTGGTCGCGAACCACAGCCTGCCGTCGGTGCCCTGCACCGCGGTGGGCAGCGGACGCAACAGGGTGGGCCGCGCCGGCAGGCCATCGAGGAAGTCGAAGCGCTCGCCGCGCGCGAGCTGGCTCGGATCGGCGACGACGCGCGCCACCTCCTCCGCGCTGAAGTGGAAGATGCCCGGCACCGCGTGGATCCACAGGCCACCATCCGGCATCTCCAGGATGCCAGCGACACCGCGCAAGGGCTCGCCGCTGGCCACGCCGAAGGGGTGGAAGCGCTGCCCGTCGAAATGAACGAGACCGAACTGCCCCCCCACCCACAACCGCCGCCCGGCGCGCAGCGCGGTCACCACTCCCAGGTGGAGCCCGTCCGCGGCGCCGTAGCGGCGCACGAGACCCTGGTCGACCCTGGCGACCGCGTCATTGAACCCCAGCCAGACACCGCCCCACGCGTCAGTCGTCGCGGAAAGGATGCGCGTCCGCGCGGCCATCCCGAGCTGTTCGTCCATGCGCGTCCACGCGCCGTCCTTCCAGCGCAGCAGCCCGCCCATCGACATGGCGACCCACAACCCACCGGCCGCGTCCTTCGTCATCGCCTGGACCTGCAGGGTGTTCGCTTCGACGGGAACCGTGGCGACGAGCACGGGACGGCCGTCCTCGATGCGCCAGATGCCATTCGAGGTTCCGAACCACACGATGCCGTCCGGATCGCGATACGCGCAGCGGATCGGCTCATCGAGCGCGGCGAACTCGACCTGCTTGTCGTGCAGCCGCATCAGGGGCCGGTTGGTGCTGCCCGCCCAGAGGGCCCCGTCATCGCCCGCGGCCAGCGCGAAGTCGTGCGAGCCGCGCGGAAACTCCGCCAGCACCAGGGAGCTGTGGCGGAAGCAGTCGAGCCCCCCGCTGGTGCCAACCCAGATGTTCCCTTCCCGGTCCTGGATCAGCGGCCAGACATAGTCCGCGCTGAGGCCATCCTTCTCGGTGAAGATCTCCGCGGCCGGATCGAACCGTCCGATGCGCCGGTCACCCAGACGTTCGGCATGGGGCACACGGCGCATGCCATCGCCGAGCGTGCTGAGCCACAGGCTGCCTTCGCGGTCGAACACCATCCCACCCGACTGCACCTCGATCCTCGCTGGCGCGGGGAGAGGCTCCCCATTCGCGCGCACCACGGGCCGCACGTTGCCATCCAGCTCGGCGATCCAGATCACCCCATCGGGTGCCTGCGCGATCCTCCCCACCCACCCCACGCGCACCCCGGTATCGCGGAACGAATGACTCCCCCTCGGAAGGAACACGAGCGTATCCGCCGCCGAGACCCACAACGTCCCGTCGCGATCGACGAACAGCGCCGTGGCCTGCGTGCCCGGGAAGTTCCAGTCCGCGCCCACGCGATGCCAGCGCCCGTCCCGCAGGCGGAGGAGCCCGGCCTGCCTGCTGCCGGTCCAGACGGCTCCGTCCGCGTCGAACGCGAATGACGCCAGCTGGTACGGCGACAGCCCCTGTGCCTCGCCATAGCGGGTGAGCTGCCCGTCCTTCAGGTAGGCCGCGCCGCCATGCTGGAAGCCGATCCACAACCCGCCATCGGGTGAAGCCACCAGCGTCTGGATGCTGGTGACGGGGTCACCGCTGGGCGGCTCGAAACGTTCGAAGCGGACGCCGTCGAAGCTGTAGAGCGTCGCCGCGGCGGCCATCCAGAGGAAACCGTCACGGGTCTGCGCGATCGCGGAGATCTGGCCCGGTGCGCCGTCCTTGATGGTCCAGCGCGAGTGATAGAACTGGCCGATGCTGCGGTCGCGGCCATTCGTTTGCGCGGGAGCGACCCCGCCACACAGCAGGAACGCGCAGAGGCACAGCGGGCCCCAACCGCGCAACGACTGCTCCCAGCGAAGGCTCGTCGCGTCCATCATCCGTTCCGCGTTCCTCTCGCGATACGCAGTTCTCTCCCGACCCTACCCGGGATGTGGCGGGCCCACATCCCCGTGAGGGCGGTCAAACCCAACGAGCAGACCGCAATCCGCGGGACGCGTCATGCCTCTTCCGAGGTAGCTCGCCGCCCCCGCCAGACGGTAGCCAGTCCTCACTCGTCCTCGTGACGAACCCAACGCATCGTCCTGCCACAGTCCCTGGCAAATCCATGAATCCCATGCCCCCGTCCACCCTGGTCACTGGAACAGAGTACGAACGACTGCTGTCCAGTCTCCGGCTGAAGAGCACCTGGGCGATAGGAGATGAGCCCGCCGGGACCGCCCCCCCGGAGGGCGTGGACGGTGCGCCGATGGCCGCACGCGTACGAGACAGCGGGGCGGAGCCCGGACCGTGGCGTTCGGTGTTGGACGTGCTCGAGGAGCAGTCACGGCTGCATGCCAACCGCGTCGCGATCGCGGACGCCGCCGTCACGGTGACCTATGCGCAGCTGCGCAAGCGCAGCCGCATCCTCGCCGGGATGATGCGAGCCCGGGGGATCGGGCGCGGGGATGTGGTCGCCGTCGTGATGGACCGCGGACCCGCCTTCGTCGAGACCCTGATCGCCATCTGGCGGGTCGGTGCGGCCTATCTCCCGCTGGCTCCCTCGCACCCGGCGGCCTGGCGCGAGGAGGTCATCCGCAAGGCGGGGGCGACGCTGGTGGTGGACCTGTCGCCGGACAGCGCCGTCCCGGGCGTGCCCTACCTCGACCTCGGCGGTGCTCCCCGCACCGTGCCAGAGAGCGAGGACGCGGCGGGTGGTGCGGCGCTCACCCCGGAGGATCTGGCGTACATCATCTGCACGTCCGGCTCGAGCGGTGAGCCCAAGCTGGTCATGATCGAACATCGGGGGGTCGCCAATCTGATCCACGCCCAGCGGGACTCCCTGGGGGCGCTGGGGCCAGACACACGGGTGCTGCAGTTCGCCCACCCGGCCTTCGACGGGGCCTTGTTCGACATCCTGCTGGCGCTGGCCCATGGCGGCCGTCTGGAGACCATCGACGCCACGCGGATCTCCGGTGAGCCGCTGGCCGACGTGCTGCTCACCCGCCACATCACCCACGCGGTGCTGCCCGCGGCTGTCGTGCGCACGCTGAACCCGGGCCGGTTCACCCACCTCGAGGTGGTGCTGAGCATCGGTGACGTGTGCCTCCCGGAGACCGCTCGGCAATGGGCGGCATTCCACCGCTTCGTCAACGGCTACGGCCCGACGGAGGTGACGGTGGCCAGCACGCTGCACACCGTGGGAGCCCAGAACGGCGAGCGGGTGCCCATCGGCCGTCCCATCTCCCACTCCCACGCCGTCCTGCTCGACGACCACCTGCGGCCGGTTCCCAACGGGATGCCGGGGGAGATCTGCATCGGTGGGGCCGGTGTCGGGCGAGGGTATCTGGGGCAGCCCGGCCTCACCGCCGAGCGGTTCATTCCCGATCCCTTCAGCCCGGTGCCGGGAAGCCGACTGTATCGCAGCGGCGATGTCGGCAGACAGCTGGCCAACGGGACGATCGAATTCCTCGGCCGGCGCGACAACCAGGTCAAGGTCCGTGGCGCGCGCATCGAGCTGGACCAGGTCGAGGCCGCACTGCTCGCGCTGCCGAACGTGCGTGACGCGGTAGCCGTCATCGACGCGCGCGGTGAGCGTCTCCTGGGCTACGTGATACCGGTCGCCGGAGCGGAGCTGTCGGCCGACGCGGTACGCGCCGAGCTCCGCCATCACCTGCCCGGCTATCTGGTACCGGATGTGCTCGTGCCGGTCGACGCGTGGCCGTTGACCACGAGCGGCAAGGTCGACCGCGCCAGCCTGCCCCGGCCACAACGGCCGGACAGCATCGACGACCAGCCTCCTCGCACTCCCGAGGAAGAGGCGCTGGCGGGAATCGCGGCGGAGTTGCTCGGGCTGGAACGGGTGGGGGTGCACGACAACCTGTTCGAGCTGGGGGGCCATTCCCTGTTCGCCACCCAGCTCGTCGCCCGGGTGCGCGGCGCGCTGGGGGCGCACCTTGAGCTGAGTGCCGTTCTCCAGGCCCCCACGGTGGCCGAGATCGCGGCGCGGCTCGGTGACCGGCGCGACGACGCGGAGTCGGGCCCGCGGGTGGCTGAACCCGGCGCGGAGCTCGCTCCGTCGTACGCCCAGCAGCGGGTGTGGCTGATGCACAAGCTCAACCCGGACGCGGGGGCCTACCACACGCAAGCGGTGCTCAGGCTGGCGGGCGAGCTGGACATCACGGCGCTTCACGCCAGCCTCACCGACATCGTCCGGCGCCACGGCGTGCTGCGCACACGCTTCCCCGAGATGGATGGGGAGCTGCGGTGTGAGGTGGATCCACCCTGGGAGGTGGAGGTTCCGCTACGGGACATCAGCGGCGAGGACGAAGCCCGGCAGGAGGCCCTCGTCGGTGCGGCCGTCCGCGAGATGCTCCAGACACCGTTCTCGCTCGCCGACGGCAGACCGTTCCGCTGGCTGCTGCTCAGGCTCGGCGCGGACGAGCACGTCTTCGTGCATGTCGAGCACCACATCGTGCACGACGGCTGGTCGTTCCTCGTCTTCGTCCGCGACCTGATCGACGGTTACACCGACTTCGTGCGCCACGGCCAGGTGCGGCACCCGGACCTGCCCGTGCAGTACTCCGACTACGCGCGCTGGCAACGCGAGTGGTGCGGCACCGAGGCCGCGGCGGCGCAGCGCCGCTTCTGGCGCCAGGAGCTGGAAGGCGCCGAGACCGTGCTCCAGCTCCCCCGCCGCATCGAGCCCGGGTCGAGGAAGTTCCGCGGAATGGCGCCCCGGATGGAGATCGACGGTGAGCTCGCGCGCCGCTTGCAGGCATTGGCCGACCGGAACAACACGTCGCTGTTCAACACGCTCCTCGCGGCGTTCTTCGTCCTGCTGCACAGGTATACCGGCTCACGGGACATCCTCGTTGGCTCCGCGGTCGCCAACCGGCGCTGGCAGGCCACCGAGAACCTGCTGGGGATGTTCGTCAACAACGTCGTGATGCGCGGCCGGTTGCACGGAGACCCCTCGTTCGAGGAGCTCCTGGCGCGGGTGCGGCGGACCTCCCTGGCGGCCTACGACCACCAGGAGTTGCCGTACGAGATGATCTTCGCGGAGTCGCCCGCGCGGCACCATGGCGGGTTCAACCCGTTGATCCAGGCCATGTTCAGCTTCCACGACTCGACCCCCGGCGCGCTCGGCGCGTCCCCGCTCGAGGTCTCCATCGTCGAAGGACTCAGCAACGGCTCGGCCAAGTTCGAGCTGTCCGTCGTCGCGGTCCCCCGCTACGCCGAGCCGGGGCACATCAGCAGACTGGCTGGGGACATCGTGCACATCCCCCGGTCCGACGAGCCCTTGCGTCCCAGCCCGCGCTCGTCCCTGCGAGGCATCCTGCTCGCCTGGGAGTTCGACTCCGACCTCTTCGAGGAGTTCTTCATCACGGGAATGCTGTCCGCCTACCAGCGGCTGCTGCATGCCATCACCTCCGCCCCGGACACCCCGGTGTCGAGACTGGCCCTGCTGGATGACGCGGAACGGCGGGCGCTCGTCTCCTCGGGTCCCAGGGTTGACGCACCGTCGGGATGGTTGCCCGGCTTCGTCGATCACTGGGCCGAGCGCACTCCGGATGCACCCGCCGTGACGTCCGGTCCCTCGCCGATGTCCTACCGCGAGCTCACGCACCTGGCGGGACGGCTGGCGCGGCATCTGCGCGGGATGGGGATCGATCGCGGCGACGTGGTGGCGGTGTGCGCCCCGCATTCGGCCGAGCTCGTCGTGGCACAACTGGGCATCCTGAAGTCGGGGGCGGCCTACCTCCCGATGGATCCCCACCATCCTCCTTCCCACCTGGAGAGGCTCGTCCAGGACTCCGGGGCACGCGCCGTGGTCACGACGGCGGAGCTGGCCCATCGGGTCACGGGCATCCCGGTCGTGTTGGTGGACGACGTCCCCGACGCGCCGGAGCTCCCGCTGCCCTCGGGCGCGCCCACCGACCTCGCGTACGTCATCTACACGTCCGGGTCGACCGGCAGGCCCAAGGGCGTCCAGATCGAGCACCGCTCGGTCGTGGCCCGTCTGTACGGAACGGACATTGTCGACCTGGGTCCGGGCAAGACGATGCTGGCCATGGTGTCGCCCACCTTCGACGTGTCGGTGCTGGAGCTCTGGGGGCCGCTGCTGAAGGGCGCGGCGATCCACTTCCTGCCGCCCGGCTGGGACCTGCACGGCCTGGCGCGGTGCCTCACCCGCAGTGCGGTCACCCACTGCATGCTCACGCCCGCCGTGTTCCACCCCCTGGTGGCGGAGATCCCGGAGGCGTTCGACCACCTGGAGCGGATCCTGGTCGGGGGCGATGTCGTCTCTCCGGACGCGTTCCGCGCGCTGCGACGCAGGGGGGTCACGCGGGTGACGAACGCCTACGGCCCCACGGAGGCAACCATCGTGGTCAGCGGTCAGCGGCTCGAAGACTGGCACGACGTCGAGGGTGCCAGTGTGCCGATCGGCCGGGCACTGTCCAACTCCCAGCTCGTCGTGCTCGACGAGCACCTTCAGGTGGTGCCGCCGGGCGTGGTCGGGGAGATCTGCATCGGCGGAGCTGTCGTCGGGCGGGGATACCTCGGCATGCCGGAGCTCACGTCCGAGCGGTTCGTGGCGAACCCGTTCGGATCGTCACCGGACGAACGGCTGTACCGCACCGGGGACCTGGGCCGGTGGCACCCCGGCGGTGTGATCGAGTTCCTGGGCCGCCGCGATGAACAGGTGAAGATCCGCGGCTTCCGGGTGGAGCTGGGCGAAGTGCGGACCGCCCTGGCCGCCCATCCCGGGGTGACCGATGCCGTCGCGCTCGTCGATCGGACGGGGAGCGAGCCGCGGCTCATCGGCTACGTCCTGGCCGCCCCGGGGTCGGCGGTGTCCGGTCAGGCCGTGCGCGAGGACGTGGCGCGCAGGTTGCCCGGACACCTCGTGCCCGGGGTCGTCGTAGTCCTCGACGCGTGGCCGTTGACCACCCATGGCAAGCTCGACCGGGCCCGCCTGCCAGGACCGCGAGGGAACGCGGACGCGCCGTTCACGGCACCGAGGAACGAGACCGAGAGCCAGATCGCCGCGCTCGCCGCCGAGCTGCTGAAGGTGGACCGGGTCGGTGTCCACGACAACCTGTTCGAGCTGGGCATGCATTCCTTGCTGGCCCTGAGGCTCGCCTCACGGGTGAGCAGGGCGACCGGCCGGGAGGTCGGTCTCGCCACCATCCTCGCGGGCCCGACCGTCGCGAAGCTGGCCAACGCGCTCACCACCCTGCCGCCCGCACGGCCCACCATCGAGAGACGGCCGCGCGCATGACGAACGCGTTCCCGATGTCCTTCGCCCAGCAGCGGCTGTGTTTCCTCCACTGGCTCGAGCCCTCGGGATTCGCCCAGAGCACGGCCCGCTGCTTCCGGGTGACGGGCCCGCTGGACACCACCGCCGTGCGTGCGGCCGTGGACGTACTGGTGGCCCGGCACGAGTCGCTGCGGACCGTCTTTCCACTCGGCACGCACCAACACGTGCTGCCAGACGGACGCGGACACGTGCAGGTGCTCGACGTGCCGGACGAAGCCGAGGCGCCGCGGCACGCGGAGGCCGTCGTCTCCCAGCCATTCGACATCGAGCACGGGCCGCTGCTGCGGATCACCGTGCTCCGATCGGGTCCGGAGCTGCACTTCCTCGTGTTCTCGGCGCATCTCCTGGTGGCCGATGGATGCTCGCTGCAGATCCTCTTCGAGGAGCTGGCCCTCACCTACCGGGCGGCGGTCACCGGTGAGCCCGCCGGGTTGCCCGAGCTGCCCGTGCGGTACACGGACTGGGCGGAGTGGCAGAGGGAGCAGCTCACCGACTCGCGGCGCGCGGAGTTGTCACGCTGGTGGTGTCAGCGGCTGTCCGGACTCCCGCTGATGCTGGACCTCGTCCCGCCCCGCCGCGCGCTGGGGCGGGGGCGGCGCATGCATCGCGCTCTGCCCGCGGAGGTCGTCGCGGGGGTGCGCGCGTTGGCGAGCGCCGAGCGTCAGACCGTGTTCACGGTCCTGTCCGCCGCCTGGGGAGTGGTGCTCGGGCACTTCGCGAGCAGACCCCAGGTGCTGCTCGGCCTGGCCGTGGCCAACCGCGAACCCCTGGAGATCGAGCGCGTGCTCGGGTTCTTCGTCAACACCGTCGCGCTCCCGATTGACCTGAGCGGAGACCCCGACTTCCGCGAGCTGCTCGTGAGGGTAGCCGAGTCCCTGGCCGCGTCCTACGAGCACAAGGATCTGCCCTTCGAGCAGCTCGTCGCCGAGCTCGCCCCACCGAGAGACCCCACCCGGTCACCGCTCGTGCAGGTCAACTTCGCCCACCACCCGGTGGGCACGATCGGCGCGATGGAGCTGCACGGCTGCTCGGTGACGGAGCAGTTGCTGGACTTCGCCACCGCCAAGTTCGAGCTCACCCTTCGCGTCGAGGAGACCCCCAGCGGCACGAGCGTCGCCTGGGCCGAGTTCGACGAGAGCCTGTTCGACACCGGCTTCGTCGACGGCCTGCTGTCGGCCTACGAGAAGGTCCTGCGCGCCGCCGCGCCCGGTGTGCCGGTGTCTCGCTTGCTGCCCCCGCGCTCCGCGACCGAGCGGGCCCTCACCCGGATCTTCGCCGACGTGCTGGGTCTCGAGTCCGTCGGCCCGCATGACGACTTCTTCCGTCTCGGTGGCCATTCCCTGCAGCTGATCGACCTCGTGGTCCGGGTACGTGCCGAGCTCGACCGGCACATCGGGCTGCGCGACCTGTACGCAACCCCGACGGTGGCTGGAGCCGCCGCACTTCTCGAGCACCCAGGAGCGTCACGATGAGCGATTCCTATCCGCTGCCCAAGAACTGGCGCTGCCCGCTGGACCCTCCCGCCGAGTACAAGCGGCTCAGGCAAGAAGCTCCGGTGACTCGCGTCCAGGTGTGGGACGGCAGCACGCCGTGGCTCATCACCCGCTACGAGCATGCATACGAGGCCCTCGGCGACCCGCGGCTGAGCCTGGACTTCAGGTTGCCGGGCTTCCCGCACACGTCGCCCACATCGGCCGCCCGGGTGGAACGGGTTCTTCCGTTTCCGTTCCGCGAGGATGCGGAGTACCGGGTCCAGCGGGCCATGCTCGTGCAGGAGTTCTCGCCCCGGCGGATGGAGACCCTGCGACCGCGAATCCAGAGCATCGTCGACGAGAGGCTCGACGCGATGCTGGCCGGGCCGAGGCCGACCGACCTGCTGGCGGCCTTCGCGCTCCCCGTGGCCATTCGCGTCATCTGTGAGCTGCTCGGCGTCCCCTATGACGACTACGTGTACCTGCACGGCCTGAGTTGCACGATCGGCTCCCGCGACTCGCCGAAGGACGAGGCCGGACGGGCCCTGGAGGAGATGGACGGCTATTTCCAACGTCTGGTGGAGGCGAACGTCAGCAACCCCGGTGACACCCTCGTCGGCCGCATCGTGGCCGAGCACGTGCGGAAGGGAGCGCTGAGCAAGCAGGACGCGTCCGCCATGTTCCAGATGCTGTTCCACGCCGGGCACGGCCCCACCGCGTACATGATCTGCATGGGCACGATGGCGCTGGTGCTCGACCCGGACCAGCTCCGCGAGTTCCGCGCGGTGGCGGATGAGCCCCGCCAGCTCTCCGCGGCCATCCAGGAATTGATGCGCTACGTCACCGTCTCGCACAGCGGCAGACAACGAGTCGCCACGGAGGACATCACCCTGGGCGGCCAGCTCATCCGCGCCGGAGAAGGCGTCCTCGTCCAGACGGACTCGGCCAACCGCGACGAGAGGGTCTTCCCCAACCCGGACCGCCTGGACATCCACCGCACACCGCATCGCAACCTCGCCCTCGGCCATGGAATCCACCTGTGCACGGGGCGCGCGCTCGCCCTCATCGAGCTCGAGGTGGTGTTCCGCACGCTGTTCCAGCGCGTCCCCACCCTGCGGCTGGCCGTGCCCGTCGAGGACATCCCCTTCAAGCAGAACGACAACCTGCTCGGCGTGCACGAGATGCCAGTCACCTGGTAGCCCGCATCCACGCGCCTCCTGGCATCCACGAAGGCTGTGATCCGCCTCGCTCTCGGGGTGTGAGGCGGCTCACAGCACCGATGTGGCTCGGGTGGTAGTCCGGTGTGCCCCAGAGCGGTCCGGGTTCGGAGCTCTGGTGCCGGCTACCCGAGAGGAACAGGTTCATGCACAAGAAGCGTTGTCTGTATTTGCTCGTGGCGGGGTTCACGTCCTTCGCGGTCGGCTGCCAGCCCGAGGAGCCCTCGGCGTCCGACACCGCTCCACTGGAGACCCGCGCGGCCGCGCTCGAGGGCGTGGTGGGCACCTGGAGCGCCAATGCCCCCCAGGCGCAGAGCACGGGTTGGCGCACCGCGACACTGCTCGACTCGGGCCTGGTGCTGTCGGTGCACGACGGCTCGACGGAGCTGTACAACCCGTACTCGGACACATGGCGCGGTCTGGTGGGCCCGTACCTCTTCGGACGCATCCGCGGCACCGTGAGCCGGCTGCCCTCGGGCAAGGTGCTCCTGGCCGGTGGCACCATGTCGTCCGGCAACCAGAATCAGGCAATGCTGTTCGACCCCGCCACGGAGAGCTGGAGCTCCACGGGTTCCATGGCCCAGGGCCGCGTCGAGCACACGGCGACGCTGCTCGACTCGGGCCTGGTACTGGTGGTGGGTGGCAGCTACAACCTGCGTGGTCAGACGGCACTCGCGGAGCTGTACGACCCCGCCACGGGCACGTGGAGCGGCGCGGGCGCCCTTCCCGAGGAGCTCTCCGTTCACACGGCGACCCAGCTCTACTCCGGCGAGGTCCTGGTGACGGGCGGCACCCACTTCGATAGCTTCAGCTACCCCTTCAGCAACCCGCGCAGCGCGGCCTACCTGTTCCAGCCGGCCACGAAGACGTGGACTCCGGCGGGCAACATGTCGAGGACGCGCATGGGCCACGTCGCCATCCGGCTCTACTCGGGCAACGTGCTGGTCGCCGGTGGCACGGCGGACGTGAACGACACCTCGTCCGACGTGTACAACCCGTACAGCCACCAGTGGCTCGCGGGCCCGTCCCTTCCCATCTCCGGCCCCTACGTCAGCGCGACGATGCTCTACTCGGGCGAGGTGCTGGTGCTCAACAGCTCCGGACAGGGCGCGCTGTATGACGCGTCGACGAACGCGTGGCGCCTCGCGGCTCCCGCCCAGCAGGTGCGCGGGGACTTCGCCACCGTGCTGCTGCAGACGGGCCAGGTGCTGGCGGTGGGAAATGGCGCGGTGGAGCGGTACACGCGCTGACGCGGGAGAGTCCACGGCGCGGGCCCGGCTGGACGCCTCTACGACTGGGCCCGCGGCTGGACCGGAACGTAGGGCAGCTCCAGGGAGAACGTGGCTCCGCGTCCGAGCCCCTCGCTGTGGACGTTCAACGAGCCGCCCAGCTCCTGGGCCGCCAGCGCACTGGAGTGCAGGCCGAAGCCGTGCCCCTCCTCTCGCGTGGTGAAGCCATACTGGAAGATGCGGGTGAGCATCTCCGGCGCGATGCCCATGCCGTTGTCATGGATGACGATGCGGAAGCGGTCGGTATGGGCCTGCTCCAGCTTCACCGTCAGCAGCCGCTCGCCCGAGGGCGCCTCGTCCAGGGCGTACTTGGCGTTGCTGACCAGGTTGACCAGGATCATCAGCGTCTTGTGCTTGTCGGTCATCACGGGCGGCAGGGACGTCAGTTGCCGCTGCACCTTCACCTGGTGGCGGGTGAGCCCGGCCGAGTTGATGCGCAAGGCGTCCTCCAGCAGATCCGCCAGGTCGACGGGCTCGTGCATCCGGGGCGTGCGGGCGTAGTTCTGCTGCACCTTGACGATGTCGCCAATGTGCTCGGTGTAGCGGCCCACGTCATCGAGCAGGGAGACGATCTCCGTGCGCTCCTCGAGCAGGTTGCGTCCCAACCCGTTCAGGAAGGGCATCAGGTGCCGTCCGCGCTCGTCCTGCCCGATGAAGGTCGACAGGTCCGCCTGGTGCTGCTCGAGCATCTGGGCCACCCGGCCCACGTGTTCGAGCTTCATCCCCAGCACCCGCTCCTTGGCCACCTGGGCCGAGGTGTAGACGCTGTTGAGCACGTTGCCCACGTTGTGCAACACGTTGGTGGCGACCTCCGCCATCCCCGCGCGCCGGGCCGTCTGCACCAACTGCTGGTTGACGTCCTTGAGCTCGCGCGTGCGCTCCTCGACACGCTGCTCCAACCCCTCGTTGGCCTGGCGCAGGGCCTCCTCGCGCCGCTGGACCTCGTCGGCCATGAGCTTGAAGGCACGGGCCAGTTGCCCCAGCTCGTCGCCGCGTGCGGTGTCCAGCGCCACCTTGAAGTCACCGGTCGCCACCTTGTCGGTGGCCTGGCTCAAGGTCAGCAGCGGACGGGTGATCTGCTGCTGGAGCACCTGGTACATGATGAAGAGCTCCACCAGCAGTGACACGATGCCCAGCAGCAGGACGTAGCGCGCCGCCAGGAAGGCGGGCTCGGACAACACACGCTCGGGCAGCACCATGGCGAGGTTCCAGCCAGGGCCCCTCAGCCGCGTCACCGCGATGTACTCGTCGTACTCCGGCAGCTCCAGGATGGGCTGCTCGGATGGGCGGCTCTTCACCCGCTCGAAGAGGCTCCGCAGGTGGTCGGCCATCTCCCGCGAGCCGAGGAGCTTCTCCGAGAGCTCGGGCTTCCCGGCATCGCTCACGAGGTTGTAGGCGACGTTGGTGCTCTCCAGCTTCAGCTCGGGGTGGACGATGAGCAGACCATCGTCGCGGAAGAGCACGTTGTAGGCCCCGGGGCTGTGCTCGTTGATGGTGCGGTTCATCAACTCACCGAGGAAGAGATCATGGCCGACCGTCGCGATCTGGCGGCCGTCCAGGTCCACCGGCGTGGCGACCGAGACCATCCAGATGTTGGAGACGGTCTCCTTGTAGATGCCCGTCCAGATGGTCCGCCGCCGTGGATTGTTCTCCGGCAGGCTGAGGGGGAAGTCCTCGTAATCGGTGACCGAGAAGTCGGACGCGAGTTGCAGGCTCCAGGTGGGAGCCGTGGGCCAGAAGCCGGCGATCGCTCCCTCCGGAAAGGCGATGTAGGTCGTCTTGAAGCGGATGAAGAAGGCGGGGCCGTACCAGGTGAGCACGTCGTAGGCGGCCATGAGCCGGATGCGGAACGCGGCATCGAGGGTCGCCTTGCGGGGAACGAAGAGCTGCACCATCCGCGTGCCATCGAGGAGCTCGGTCTTGTTGCGGATCGTCCCATCGGGCAGCCGCCTGAACAGGTGGGCGAAGCGCGCGTCCACGTCCTCCTGTTGGGATTGAAGGGTCTGGATCCTCTCCAACAGGGTGTTCTTGAGGAGGGTGTGATTGTCCTCCGCCAACAGGAAGATGGCCTCCTCCCGCTGGCCCCGCTCGAACACCTGCGCCTTCAACTGCGCGAGGGACTCGGTGCGCAGGGCATGACGCATGTGGAGGTAACTGAAGAGCGTGGAGAGGGCGATGATGACCGCGATGCGCGCCCCCATCTTGAGGAGCGTCGATCGGGCCAGCGGGTCTCGTGGGCCGGAAGATGGAGGCATGGAGGACGGGTCGAACCCGGAGTGACACCAGGGCACTCGCGGAAATTCCCTCGAACACTATACAAGGGATTGCCTGCCAGAGAGGACTCCTGGCCGGCCCGCACGGGCGTGAACATCCGTGCGACTCAAACGAGAAAGCGAGAAGCCCATGTCGAGCCGCGTCCTGCCGCGCCGAACAGTCCTTCAGGGTGCCCTGGTGACGACCGTCACCCTGTTCAACCCCGTGAGTCGCGGTTGGGCCTCCACACCGGAGCCGGGCGCCATCGGCCTCCCACCATTGGACGGACAACTCCTGACGGACGCGGCGACGCGCACACGGGCCGCGGAGGACTTCGGTCACATCGTCCACCGGACCCCCTGGGCCGTGCTCGTCCCGGGTTCGGTGCAAGACATCGTGAAGATGGTCCGCTTCGCGCGACGGCACGGCCTGAAGGTGGCCGGCGCGCGCGGCATCGGCGAGAGCCACAGCAGCCAGGGCCAGTCGCAAGTGGAGGCCGGCGTGGTCATCGACATGTCCGCGCTCTCCTCCATCCATGAAATCGACGCGACGAGCGCGTGGGTGGACGCGGGCCTGCGGTGGAAACACCTGCTGGAGGCCACGCTGCCCCTGGGCAAGAGCCCTCCGACGCTGACCGACTACATCGACCTGAGCATCGGAGGGACGTTGTCGGTGGGAGGAATTGGCGGGCAGACGTTCCGCTGGGGCCTGCAGGTGGACAACGTCCTGGAGATGGACGTGGTCACCGGCCGTGGGGAGCTCGTGCGGTGCTCCCGCTTCCGCAACCGGCCGCTGTTCGACGCCGTCCGCGCGGGCCTGGGGCAGTTCGGCATCATCGTGCGGGCCCGGGTCCGGCTGGTGGACGTACCGCCGCGGGCGCGCATGTATCACGCGATGTACCAGGACCTCCGCCTCTTCCTGAGCGACCAGAAGAAGCTCATCGCGGAGGGCCGCTTCGACTACGTCGAGGGCTTCGTCGTCTCCACGGACAGCGGCCGGGCCTACCAGCTCGAGGTGGTGAAGTACTTCGCTCCCGGCTCCGAGCCGGACGATGCGCGGCTGCTCGCCGGCCTGTCCTTCGAGCCGGGCACGTTGCAGGTGACGGACAGCAGCTACTTCGACTTCGCCAACCGGCTCGCCCCCGTGGTGGAGTTCCTCCAGAGCATCGGCGTCTGGGAGTTCCCCCACCCGTGGCTGGACAGCTTCGTCCCCGAGCCGGCGACGGCCTCCTTCGTGGAGCAGGTGCTCGCCCAGACACCCGAGTCCGAGATGGGACAGGGGCCCATCCTCCTCTACCCCTTCCACCTGGAGCGGCTCACCGCGCCCTTCGCGCGCGTCCCCACGGGGCGCGATGCCTTCCTCTTCTCCCTGCTGCGCACCGCCATCCCTCCCACCCCGGAGCACGCGGCGGCCCTCGTCGCGAAGAACCACGCCATCCTCGATCAGCTCACCTGCGTGGGGGGCAAGCGCTACCCGGTCGGTTCCGTCCAGATGAGCGCCGCCGACTGGCGCGAGCACTTCCAGCCCTTCTGGGAGCGCTTCAAGCACGCCAAGCGCGCGTTCGATCCGGACAATGTCCTCACTCCGGGTCAGGGCATCTTTTGAATCCGGGTATGAGCCCGCCGCTCGCCCTCCAGGTCTCCGCTCGTCGCATCGGTGGGGGCGTCTCACGTCCCGCCTGAACCTCCTGTATCGTCAAGGATCGAGGGCTCTTCCCCCCCCAGCGGCCCGGAGACGACCGACATGACCCCCCAGGTGGATGCCAGTACCCCCGCTCCCGAGAACTTCCCGCTTCCACCTGGCAGGTCTGGCCTCCCGCTGCTCGGAGAGACCCTGGAGTTCCTGCGCTCCAGCCGGGCCTTCTCCGAGCGCCGGCAGCGCCAGTACGGCCCCGTCTTCCGCACCCACGTGCTGGGCTCACCCACCGTGTTCCTCACCGGCCCCGAGGCCATGCAGTGGATCTTCGCGGGCGAGGGCAAGTACCTGAAGAACCGCTGGAGCCCTGGCGTCCGCCGGCTGCTCGGGGCACGCTGCCTCTCCCTGCTCGAGGGCGAGGAGCACCTGGAGCGGCGCCGCCTGCTCGCCCCCCACTTCAGCTACGCGACGATGCGCGGCTTCGTGCCCGTCATCGAGTCGCTCGTCACGCGCCACTTCGAGCGCTGGGCGGCGCTCCCGGGCGAGCTCACCCTGTGGCCCGCCATGCGCGAGCTGGCCTTCGAGATCGCCCTCACCCTCATCTTCGGCCAGGACGCCGTGGACGTGCCGTTCCTCATGCACCACTTCCAGAGGTGGACGGCGGGCCTCTTCGTACCCGCCCCGGTCAACCTGCCCTGGACGACGTTCGGCAAGGCGCTCGCCTCGAAGAAGGCGATGATCGACTACCTGGACAAGGTGGTCGCCGAGCGGCAGGCGCGCACCGAGCAGCCGCCGGATCTGCTCGGCTCGCTCCTCCAGCGCCGCGAGGACGGGGAGCCCCCCCTGTCGCGAGAGACCATCGTCGACGAGCTGCAGCTGCTCCTCTTCGCCGGGCATGACACCACCGTCACCGCCACCTCCAACCTCGTGCTGCTGCTGGCCCGGCACCCGGAGGTGCTCCAGCGTGGCCGCGAGGCGGTGGCCCACCTGGAGGGCCCCCTCACCCTGGATGGGCTGCGGGCGACGCCCTACCTCGTCCAGCTCCTCCACGAGGGGATGCGCGTCATTCCGCCCATCGGCGGGGCCTTCCGCGTCACCACGCGGGACGTGGTCTACAACGGCTACCGCATCCCCCAGGGGTGGGCGGTGCCCGTCAGCATCAGGACCGCGCACGCGGGCTCGAGCTGGCCGGAACCGGACCGGTTCGATCCCGACCGCTTCAGCCCCGAGCGCGCCGAGCAGCGGAAGCAGGGCGCCTTCATCCCCTTCGGCGGCGGACCGCGCATCTGCCTGGGCCAGCACTTCGCCATGGTGGAGATGAGCGTGATGCTGGCGCTGCTGCTCAAGCACTACACGTGGGAGCTCGTACCGGGGCAGGATCTCTCCTATATCCTGGTCCCCTTCCCCAAGCCCAGGAGCGGCATCCAGCTGCGGTTCCGCCGCCTGGGGTGAGGAGCGGCGGAGAGGAGAGGATGCACGTGGCCGAGGTGCCCTGGCCCTGGTAACACGTAGCAACGCCCCGGCGGAGCCATGACGCTCGACATCCCAGGTTACAAGCTCCTCGGTACGCTCCGCACGACGGGCGCGAACGTGCTCCTCCAGGCGGTGCGCGAGTCCGATGGCCTGCCGGTCATCATCAAGACTCCCTCCATCCGCGCCCCGGGGCCCCGCGAGCGCGAACGCTACCGCCGGGAGTTCAGCATCCTCCAGCGGCTGCGGGATGTGAGCGGCGTGGTCCGCTCCTACTCCCACGCGTACGTGCTCGGCCGTCCCGTCCTCATGATGGAGCGGCTGCGGGGCGAACCCCTGTCCGAGCTCGTCGGCCAGCCCCTGGAGGTGCCACGCTTCCTCGAGCTGGCCATCTCCCTGGCGTCCACCCTCGCGGAGCTCCACCGCCACGGCGTCATCCACAAGGACCTCAAGCCCGCCAACATCATCGCCGAGCCGGAGGGAAGCACCCGCCTCGTGGATTTCGGGGTGGCCTCGCTCCAACGCGTGGAGCACCTGGACGCCGCACCGGCCAACCTCATCGAGGGGACGCTGGCGTACATGTCGCCGGAGCAGACCGGGCGGATGAACCGCCTCGTCGACTACCGCACCGACTTCTATTCACTGGGTGTGACGTTCTACGAGTTGCTGACGGGGAGCCGCCCCTTCCAGGGGCGTGATGCGCTCGAGTGGTTCCACGCGCACATGGCCCAGCACCCCAGGCCGCCCCACGAGCTCCTCCCCACCATTCCCCCCGCCGTCTCGGCGCTGGTGATGAAGCTGCTCGCCAAGACGGCCGAGGAGCGCTACCAGAGCGCCGAGGGGCTGCGGGCCGACCTGGAGAAGTGCCGCGAGGGGGCGCTCGAGGCGTTCCCCCTGGGCGCCCGGGACGTCCCCCAGCATTTCCAGCTCCCGCAGCGCCTCTACGGGCGCGAGGCCCAGGTCGCCACGCTGCTGCAAGGGTTCGAACGGGTCCGCCACGGAGGACAGGCGGAGCTCATGCTGGTGCGCGGCTACTCCGGCATCGGCAAGTCCTCGGTGGTGCTGGAGCTGCACAAGCCGGTGGTGCAGCGGCGTGGCTTCTTCCTGAGTGGGAAGTTCGAGCAGTTCCACCGCGACATCCCCTACTCCACGCTGGCACAGGCCCTCCAGGGACTGGTGCAGCAGTTGCTGGCGGGAACGGACGAGGAGCTGGCCGGGTGGCGCGAGCGCCTCCAGGCGGCCTGGGGCGAGTATGGCCAGGTCCTGGTGGAGCTCGTTCCCCAGCTGGAGCTCGTCGTCGGCGGACAGCCTCCCGTCCAGGAGCTGCCGCCCACCGACGCGCGCAACCGCTTCGGCCAGGTACTCCGCAAGTTCCTCGGCGTCTTCGCCACGCCGGAGCACCCGCTCGTGTTGTTCCTGGACGACCTGCAGTGGGCCGACCTGGCCAGCCTCCAGCTCCTCCAGAACCTGCTCACCCACCCGGAGACACCGCCGCTGTTGCTGCTCGGGGCCTACCGCGACAACGAGGTCAGCCCCTCCCATCCGGTGATGTCGATGGTGGAGGGGGTGCGCAAATCGGGCGCGCGGGTGACGGACCTCCAGCTCGAGCCGCTGGGCCTGGAGCAGGTCCGGCAGCTCGTCACGGATGCGCTGCCAGGGGCGGGGCAGGAGGTCATCGTTCCGCTGTCGTCACGGCTCCACGAGAAGTCGCGCGGCAATCCGTTCTTCCTCGGCCAGCTGATGCTGGCGCTCGACCACGATGGGCTGCTGACGCGCACGCCCGAGGGCGGATGGAAGTGGAACGCCGAGGACGTCTGGACCACGGGCTACTCGGACGACGTCGTCCACTTCCTGCTGGACAAGCTGCGCCAGCTGCCCGCGCAGGTACAACGCCTGCTGAGCCTGGCCGCGTGCGTGGGCAACACCTTCTCCCTCACGATGTTGAGCACCCTCTTCGACGTGGAGGACCTGGGGGAGGTGGAGCAGGGGCTCTGTCCCGCGCTGCAGGAGGGCCTGTTGATGCGCGGCGGCCCGGAGCAATACCGCTTCCTGCATGACCGCATCCACCAGGCGGCCCATGCCCTCAGCTCCGAGGAGGAGCGCAAGGCCATCCACCTGCGCATCGGCCGGTCGCTGCTGGCGAGCCTCCCGCCCGACATGCTGCGCGAGAAGCTCTTCGACGTGGTGAGCCAGCTCAACGCCGGGGTGGAGCTGATCCACGAGCCCGCGGAGCGCCACCAGCTGGCGAGGCTGAACGCGGAGGCCGGGCTCAAGGCCCTGGCGTCCATCGCGCACCGGCCCGCCATCGCCTACTTCAAGATGGCCTTCTCGCTCATTCCCGGAGACCCCTGGGAGACGGACGCCGCGCTGGCCTTCAAGGTGCGCCGCGCGTGGGCGAGCTGCGAGCTCACGAGCGGCAATGCCGCCGAGGCGGAACGTCTGGCGGAGGAGCTGCTGCCCCGGGCGAGGAACAACACGGACATGGTGGCCGCCTACCTCCTGAGGAACTCCGTCTACGTGGCGACGGGCCGCAACCGGGAGGCCGGCGCCAACATCCTGGAGTGCCTGTCACGGCTGGGCATGCCGATTCCGGCGCGCCCCACCCCGCAGGAGGCGGCGGCCGCCTATGAGGAGGTCTGGGCGTTGCTCCGCGAGGGCCCCATCGAGAGCCTCGTCGACCTTCCCCTCATGACGGATCCGGACATGAAGGCGAAGATGGCCGCCCTCGAGGCCCTCTTCGCGACGGCGTTCTTCTCGGATGTCCACCTGCTCATCATCGACCTGAGCCAGATCGTCACCCTCTCCCTGCGTCACGGCTTCACGGAGACCGCCGTGTCCGGGTTCAGCTGGCTGGGAATGCTGGCCGGCGTCCACTTCAAACAATACCGGGAAGGCCATGCGCTGGGAATGCTCGCCCGCGCGCTCCTCGACCGTCACAACCTGTCCTCTCAACGGGGCAAGGTGCTCTTCAGCCTGCAGTTCATCTATTACTGGTCCCAACCCCTCTCCGCGACGCAGGAGCTCGTCCTCGACGGCTTCCACTACGCGGTCCAGGCGGGGGACTTCCAGGCGGCGTGCTTCTGCGGCTCGACCATCACCCTGAACCGCCTGGTGATGGGGCACCACCTGGATGACGTCTACCAGGAGTCGGTCGTCCGGGGAGACTTCACGCGCAAGGCCGGGGTCCTGGACGCCAGGGACACCCTCCTCGTCCACCAGCGCTACGTGCAGCAGTTGCGCGGGCGTACGCTCTCGTTCGGCACGCTGAGCGGGGAGGGCTTCGACGAGCAGGCGTTCGAGGCCGGCCTGACGTCCGCGCGCCTGAGCAGCCTGCGAGCCACCTATTGGATCACCAAGCTCAGGTCCCGCTACATGTGCGGCGCCTACGCGGAGGCGCTCGACGCCGCGGAGCAGGCGGCTGGAATCCTCTGGGTGATGAGGGGGAGCATCAACAACCTGGACTTCCACCTCTACCGGGCCCTGTCGCTGGCCGCGAGCTGCGAGGGCCAGGAGGCACAGGCGCGGGCGAAGTCGCTCGAGGCCATCCAGCGGCACCACCAGCAGCTCGCCGAATGGGCGCAGAGCTGCCCGGAGACGTTCCGCGCTCCGGAGCGGATGGTCTTCGCGGAGCTGGCCCGCCTGGAGGGGCGGCTGGATGACGCGGTCCGCGCGTACGAAGAGGCCATGCGCCAGGCCCGTGAGAACGGCTTCACCCAGAACGTCGGCATCGCGGCCGAGCTCGCGGCGAACTTCTGGCAGGCGCGGCAGGCGCCCGTGGCCGCCCTCTCCTTCGCGCGCGAGGCCCAGGCCGCGTACCGGCAATGGGGCGCCACCGGCAAGGCCCTGCACCTGGAGACGCGGTGGCCCGACCTGTCGCCCTCGCGAGAGGCCTCATATGAGGAGACCACCAGTACGACGGACTCGACGCAGATCGACGCGCTCTCCGTGGTGAAGGCGCAGCAGGCCATCTCCGGGGAGATCGTCCTGGAGCAGCTGGTGACCACCCTGCTGCGGGTGGCCATCGAGAACGCCGGCGCCCAGCGGGGTGCCCTGCTGCTGCCGGATGGGGACACGCTCTCGGTCGCCGCCGTCTCCGGCTCCTCGCCGGACGGCACCATCCTCCCCGCCGAGGAGGGCACGGCCCATGAGCTGCCGGGGACGCTCATCTCCTACGTCAAGCGCACGCACGAGCACGTGCTCATCCACGACGCCTCCCGGCCCCATCCCTTCTCGTCCGACGAGTACCTGCTGCGCAGCGGGGCGCGCTCGGTGCTGTGCCTGCCGCTGATGCGGCGGGAGGCGTTCCGCGGCGCCCTGTACCTGGAGAACAACCTGGCCACCCACGCCTTCAACCCGGAGCGCATGGCCCTGCTCAGTCACCTCGCCAGCCAGGCCGCCATCTCCATCGAGAACGCGCGGCTGTACGAGGATGTCCGCAGGGGCAAGGCGGCCCTGCGCCAGGCCAACGACGAGCTGGAGCAGCGGGTGGAGGAGCGCACGCGCGCGCTCAAGGAGGCCCAGGCCCGGCTGGTGGACACGGCCCGCGAGGTGGGCATGGCCGAGGTGGCCTCCAACGTGCTGCACAACGTGGGCAACGTCCTCACCAGTGCCGTCATCAACGTGGAGATGATGCGCAGGCACGTGGGCGCCTCGCGCGTGGGCCGGGTGAAGCAGGCCTCGGCGCTGCTCCTGGAGCACCGGGACTCCCTCCCGGACTTCCTCACCCGGGACGCGCGCGGCAGCCAGCTGCCGGAGTACCTCGCCGAGCTGTCCGAGGAGCTGCTGCGCGAGCAGGAGACGTTGATGGGCGATGTGGAGGCGATGAACCGGTACATCGACCACATCCGCGCCATCGTCCAGGTGCAGCAGAACTACGCCAAGACGTCGGTCCTGGCGATGGAGTGCGATCTCTCGCAGCTCGTCGATGACGCGCTGCGCATCCAGCTGGCCTCGCTCAAGCGCCACGGCATCTCCGTCACCCGCGAGCTGTCCGCGGTGCCCAGGGTGATGGTGGACAAGCACAAGGTGTTGCAGATCCTCATCAACCTCATCAGCAACGCGAAGCACGCGCTGGACGTGCTCCCGGAGAGCCAGCGGGTGCTGCGCGTGCGGCTCGCCTCCGAGGGGCGGTGGGCGCGCATCCAGGTGGTGGACAACGGGATGGGCATCGCCCCCGAGCTCCGCGAGCGGCTCTTCACGCACGGCTTCACCACGCGCAAGGACGGCCACGGATTCGGCCTGCACGCCAGCGTGCTGGCGGCGCAGATGATGGGAGGGCGCCTCACGCTGGAGAGCGATGGCCCCGGCACGGGCGCCACGGCCACGCTGGAGCTCCCCCTGTCCGAGCACCGCCCCGAGGGGGAGGACCGGGCCGCTCAGCCCTGACGGGCGCGGAACGCGAGGATGGCCTCGGCGGCGCGGAGGTAACCTCCCGAGCCACGGACATCCTGCTGCATGGCCCGCACCTTCGTCCGGAACTCCGGCTCGTGGGAGACCCGGTCCACCGACTGCCGGAGCTGCTCCACGGTGACGGTCTCCTTCTCCAGGGCCAGCCCCAGACCCAGCTCGGCGACCCGATGGGCGTTCAGCGGCTGCTCCGCCATCTGCGGAATCACGACCACCGGCACGCCATAGGCGAACGACTCCATCAGGCTGTTGGCGCCGCCGTGGGTGAGGAAGACGTCCGTGCGCTCGAGGACCTCCAGCTGCGGCACCGAGGGGCGGACCAGGAAGTTGTCGGGGATGGGGCCCAGCTCCGCGGCGTTCACCGCGTGCCCCGTGGCGAGCACCACGCGCCACTTCGTCCCGCCGAACGCCGCGAAGCACATCCGGTAGAACTCCGGCCAG